>NZ_JAFBBG010000004.1 GCF_016907055.1 Paracholeplasma morum | reverse complement strand
TATTCATCCGTTAAGTTTGAGAAGACACATCAAACATATCCAATCACCAGATCAATGAGTCGAGCAGGAACGCCTACAGATAATCCAGTCATTGAATCACTTATTGGATGGATCAAAGGTGATTTGAAACACTATCTAAAATTACATGACTTTGGTGATATCAAAAAAGCTATAGAAATCTATGTAGATTATTTTAATCATCATAGAGTAGCTTATCGATTAGATTACTTAACACCAGTTGAATATCGAACTATAAAAGGCTTTAATTAAAAAAGCCACACATCTAGAAAATGATGTATGATAAAATATAAGTATCAAGGATATAATAATATCACTTTTTATTTCTCAAAGGTGGTACCTATGTGTCCTAGAAAATCATAGCAGTGCAATATAAATAATGCTAACGAAATTTTAATCTATGATATTAAATCAGGATTAGAAATAAAGGATATGGACTTTGAAATTGTTTTAATTGACGGGAAGTTGAGTGCGATTGAAATTGATATAAATGGTTCTTATGAAGCAAATGCATATGTTGATACTAAATTTGCAGGACCAGCATCGTTTAGTTTATCTTATTTACTAAGAGTTAATGATGATGGAAATGGTTACGTTGCACCAACTAAAGATAGTGAAGTTATATTGACGAATAGTTAATGAACAAGATTTTTTTAATTATATTATATATATTAAGTGTCACAATTCTTGTTGAGTGTCAATAAATAACACTGTAGTAGTGACATTTAAATACAATGAAGATATCTTATATACAGTGAAAATAAAAAGAGGCGATTGTTTGTCTACAGTCTGAAAACCATCATTGTGATGGTTTTTTTAATTTCCTTGGCGATAAACTAGAAAAACCCCTATGTACACTATTTTACTGTGCTATAATAAGCATAAGAGAAGCGTCTATACACTAGAGAATAGACATTGAACATTTAGGCGGAGGATATATGAAGAACTTATTCAAGAAACCGTGGTTTTTAAGCATTTCTATTATTGGGACTTTAGTTTTGAGCTACTTATTATTATTTTTAGTAGTTAATTTAAGGATAGATAATCCTTTTAATGGTAGCTTTCTAGCTCTATCTCGGAAGTTTTCTACTGGAGATAGTGTGAATGTGATATCATTCGTGTTGATGATCGCTTTTTATGTATTAGTAATACCAATACTAATATCTGTTTTCTCAATCGTTAGAAAGAAGAACTGGGGCATTTTAATGGCTTCAGTTGGGCTTTTCATTTATTCTGGAGTCCTAATGGTTGTGTTGGTCATTAATGCTGTCATAATGCCTGTACCAATTATCATATTAGTGATAACATTCCTTCTTGAGAGCCTATCGATATTGGGCGCAATTTATCGAAAAAAGACGCTCAATCTAGACAATGAATCTGTAGATAAACTGGATGAAAATGGTAATTCCGTTGCAGTCAAGATGTTAATCATTGACGTCTTAGCGATTTTAGTCATTTTAACCACCTTCTTTGTACCACTCTATTCGAGGGTTGAATCGGGTGGAACCTATACTGCAATATTAATAAATGCATTGTTTGGTGGAGATACGAACTTAGAGGTAGTTATCTATTTCTTAGTCAGTTTCTTCGCATTTGTGGGATCTTTATTATATTTTGCAAATGTGCTTTCATATTATTTCTTCGATAAGAAGTCGTTTATTAACAAATCTAAAGATATTATTAACTTGGTACTTGTATTAACTTTCATCTTCTTTGCGGCTGGGGTAGCTTTTAATGTTATCTATACACTACAAGGTAATAAGATGACATCGATTGCATTTATACCCGTTTTATTAATGGTAATCGTAAATTTCTTATATGCAGTACTTAGAGGGACATTTTATAAATTTGCGAAAGCACCAGATAAAAAAACAAGGATTCGATATGCCAAAGTAGAACCTCTGTTCTATATTATTTTACTTACTTTGGTTACTGGTCTAGTTTTACTAATGCCTATTATTTCAATGGAAGTTTCATTTGGTAGTTATGAGAGTTCTGTCAAACTAACAGGTTTAAAGATATTAAGAGATTATGGCGAGTTAGATAAAGGCTATAGAATGGTTGCCTTTATCCTCATTGTAATGCTCATTGCCTCTGGGATTAGCATCGTTAACACCATAACAAGTTATTTAGCCAATAGTAAGAGTTTTAACTCAATGGTCAAGATGGGTGCTGTGGTAAATACATTCTTTGTATTTATTATTGCGATATCGGGCTATTATTTTAAAATAGCTCAAGGTATCAATGAAGCAGCAATCATGGAAGTATTTGATTTTTATGGTATACCCCTTCCAGATGGTTATGATTATACTTATAAAGTAGGAACCGATGCCATCTATATACTATTTGGATCAATTGCAGTATTGAGTTTAATGTTCTTTAGAAAAGCATTCGAACGCCCATATTTACAAGCAGAAGCCAGCTTAGATTTGGCGCTAAGTGGCGGTAGCGATGGTAAATCTGCGGGCAGCGGTTTATCAGATGAGTTGGTATCAGAAAGCATCTTTGATCCAGCCCCATCTATTACATTCATAGACTCACAAGTTGAACTCTATAAAAAAGATTTAGAGGAAAGAAAGAAGTTCACTCAAACAGGCGCAACGCTAAGTGATTTAGTCCTGTTTGTCGTTGATTATGCAAAGAATTCAAGATTACACTTATCATACACACCTGAAGATATCGCCACATTCGTAGCTGGTCTTGGTGCAAGTAAGTTATCCATTCTTCAAGGGATGTCAGGAACTGGGAAAACGAGTCTTCCAAAGATATTTGCTGAAGCCATTTTAGGAAACTGTGAAATCATTGAAGTAGAATCCTCATGGAAAGATAAGAATGAATTACTAGGTTATTATAATGAGTTTTCCAAAATCTACACACCTAAAAAATTCACATTGTCTTTATATAAAGCAGCCTTAAATCCAGAGGTGTTTACATTTATCTTACTAGATGAAATGAACCTTTCCCGTATTGAATACTATTTTTCGGACTTCTTATCGCTTATGGAACATGAAGAACATAAACGTGAGATTAAACTACTCAATATAAACATCAAACGAAAAGATGAAAATGACACATACGAATACTCGAAATTGATTAATGGGAATACACTTATTGTTCCGCCTAACGTTTGGTTTATCGGCACAGCGAACAGAGATGAATCAACATTCGTCATCTCGGATAAAGTATATGACCGCGCTCACACTATGAATTTCATGAAACGTGCACCGAAAGTTAGAAACTATTCCAACCCAATTCCTAAACAGTTTTATGATTATAAGACCATCAATGAACTTTTGATTAATGCCAAGGAATCTGGTAATTTCGATGCAGAAAATAGTGAGATCATCAAAGGCGTTGAAGTCCTATTAGCACCATTTAATATTTCATTTGGTAATAGAATACTCAAACAAATAGAAGAGTTCGTTAACGTCTATAAAGCTTGTTTCCAAAATGAAAATGTTGAAGCAGAAGCAGTAGAAAAAATCATTTTAAGTAAAGTTGTTCAAAAACTTGAAACTAAAACCATCGATGATAAAGAAAAACTCGTAGAATCCTTTGAAAAACTTAGACTTAACCAATGTGCAGAGTTCGTAAGACGTCTAGACATCGATTAATATGGTCATTAAACAGGATAAATACCAGGTTGAGGCAAAGAAACACTTTGCCTCTCTCCTAAAAGGCATCGAGCTTTTCATCGAAAAACACCCGATTGTAAACTATATTGAGTTTGACTATTATGTCGTACATAATATGACGCTTTTTTCAATTGAGCCCAATTTTGATTTTAGCTTACTTGAAACGACCATCAGATACATTAATAAGTCATTACCAGCAATTAAGAGAATATTCACAAAACCAATCATCGTTTTAAAAGAGAACGATGATGTTTTACCTGTAGAAAACGCAAGAATCATCAATCAAGGTACGTTTCAGTATTTGGCCAATCACAGTCAACATGTGGAAAATATCACAGCTAGAGGTGTCAAACCACGAAAGCTTTTAACCCGTGTGTATGAAGATGATTATACAATTTATGAAAATGTCATATTTTGTAATTTAGTCGATGATATCCTCTATTTTGCAAGTAAAAACAGACATATTTTGAGCAATCTGCTCTATGCCAGCGACATCATGCGATTCAACATTTTGGAGAAAGTGAACCATCTAAATTACTTCTTAGCCATAGGAAAACTTCATACCGGATATATTCGAGATTTTAGTCACTATTTGGCCTTATCTAATAAACTATTGGTCGAACTGAATCAAATCACTAAGTCCATTCAGCCAAGACTTAACAAACCAATCTATCAAAAGAACAAACGCAGAAATACGGATATTAGACTGAAAAAGACCAATATCTTCTTGATGCAAAAAGATTATAAACAAGTATTCAAAACGCATAAGTACTTATCAGGTAAAGGGGTCATTATTCCTAATGAATCTGTTGATTTTGATGAAGAATGGATTAACAAGTACTACTCTAAATTTGTGCAATTGTTAATTATTTTCGCATTAGGTCACTATAATTTTGAAGTAGACCCTAAGATTAAAATGGACTTAAACAACCTTAATGTTGAGTTTTCTTATAAAGATTGGCGCGTTACTGTTCAAAATAATGAAGACGACTCTATGTTGTTATACTTTAAGAAAAACACCTATTACCGTGTCATGATTGTGGGATATAACTATGATGATGAAAAACTTAAAACACAAATCATTAAACGAAGACTTCATGATGTTATTAAGGTTGATCCTTTTGAATATGATTATGTCAATAACGACAACATGTCGATATCTATGGATGACATTGATTCCTTTAGACGACTTCAACAAGTCATTTTAAAAGGGATGATCTATACCGATACAGTCCGAGAGCTCTGCCCATTTTGTGGAGGGACATTAGAAAAACAGAAGAATGGCAACGGACATACTTGTTCAAACTGTCAGTTATCGATCCACAAGAATACTTGTCCAGAAACCAAGCTATATTATTTCTATACCACCATTCCAGAAGGAAGACATAAATCCAATTTACATAAAAATATCAGTGAAGACAAATGGCAAGAAAGTAAACGCGTTGAATCTGAGATGTTCTACAAGAACATTACAAAGCTGTCTCAAGATGGAAGTATCATTTGCCCATATTGTAAAAAAATCCATGTATCAATTGGATAAAACGTTAGTGTTGACAAACCAATTTTTAAAGTTTATAATCAAACTATCATAAATGCAGTGAAAAGAAAGAGTAATTGATTTAATCCATCAAAGAGAGCCCCAGTTGGTGAAAAGGGGTATGTAATAATCAGTGAACATGGTCTTTGAGCAGTATTCCTGAAACAGTAGTAGGGAATATCGGGCACTCCCGTTATCGAGTTAGAGTATAACATCAACAGATAAGTACTCGAAGAAGGTAGGCTTTTTGCCTATAAATTAAGGTGGTACCACGATTAATCTCGTCCTTAGCAATTGCTAGGGATTTTTTTATATTTAGGAGGTTTTAGGATGATTGAATTAAAACAAGTGCATAAAACATTTGAATCCAAGAAAGGCGATTTTCAAGCATTAAGCAACATCGACTTAAGGCTTGATGACCGAATGTGCTATGGCATTGTTGGCTACAGTGGCGCAGGTAAATCAACACTTGTAAGACTTTTAAATGGATTAATTAAACCATCAAGTGGTCAAATTCTGATTGATGGCATTGATTTAACAAAACTAAAACCCAATGAACTAAACACACTAAGAAAACAGATGGGCATGGTTTTTCAAAGTGACAATTTACTAAGTCAACTATCGGTTTATGAAAACATTAAGCTTGCACTTCAAATTAGCAATTATCCTAAGGATGAACGTCATGATCGTATCCTAGAAGTACTAAATTTAGTTGGACTTCTGGATAAGAAGGATAACTATCCAAAAGAATTGTCAGGAGGACAACGTCAACGGGTTGGAATCGCAAGAGCAATCTCCTCTAAACCTAAGTACTTACTATGTGATGAAATTACTTCAGCACTTGACCCGAATACAGCCTTAGAAGTTGTGAAACTACTCAATGAAATCAAAGAAAAAGAGTCGATGACCATAGTCTTTATATCCCATCAAATGGAGATTGTGCGCGAGATTGCCGATCAAATTGTCGTTATGGAAAATGGTCGCATTGTTGAGCAAAAGTCAACAGTTAATCTATTCATTAATCCTCAAAAAGAGATATCTAAGAAGCTATTACGACAAGAAGAACTGGATTTCTTTAGGGGCGATGACGTATATCAACTGATATATGATGCTAAAAACGTCTACGAGTCGTTGTTGTCAACCATGATTCAAACCTATCAGGTGAGATTAAGTATCTTACATGCAGAAACCCTTAAGTTGAAAGGTCATATCCTTGGTAGGATGATCATTCGTATAGAAGGAAAAAACGACCAAGAATCATTAGACTACTTACGAAATCATGGGGTAAAAATCACAGAGTTTAACAAGGAGGAACGATAAAATGTCATTTACAGCTTATGAACAATCATTATTGATTGATGCATTTAAAGACACATTATACTTACTCGTTGTAACAGGGCTATTAGTGTTTATTTTTGGAAGTATCATTGGATTAACGTTATTTCTAACAGAGTTAAATGGTTCAAAGAAACAAGCAGTATTTCATAAGATATTTGGATCAATCATGGATGTATTTAGATCGGTTCCATTCATCATTTTGATGATTATCATGATTCCTGTTACCGTATGGCTGGTCGGTACTATGTTAGGGCCAAACGCCGCGATTCCTTCCTTAGTATTAAGTGCTGCACCATTTTACGGAAGGGTATTCTATAATGCCTTAAGAGATATTCCAAAAGGACACATTGAAGCCATTCATTCATTAGGAGCAAACCGAAAGACGCTAATTGTTTTATTATTTAAAGAAGCGATGCCAAGCTTGATTTCTGGCTTTACTGTAACTATGGTTTCGCTGGTCGGGTTCATCGCAGCAGCAGGGGCTGTTGGGGCAGGGGGACTCGGAGATTTAGCAAGAAGAAGAGCACTGACAATGGATTATGACATGATGTATGCCTCAGTTATATTATTGTTAGTAATCGTATTAGTTATTCAAATTATTGGCGATTATCTAGCCAAAAGAATAGATAAGAGATAGGAGAAATCATGAAAAAAATAATAAGTTTCGCATTAATAATCGTTAGTTTAATTACACTAGCAGGATGTAATAACAATAAATATGAGGTTATCAAGGTTGTTGCAACCTCGGTGCCACATGAAGAAGTACTCATCGAAGCAATCCCATTACTAAATGAACTTGGATATACATTAAAAATCACTGTGATTTCTGATTATAGTATTGGAAATCCATCCGTTTCAAATGGTTCAGCAGACGCAAACTATTTCCAACACATACCTTATTTTAACGCATACAACGATTCTGTTGAGGCTACAAAGAAACTCGTCAATGTATTAAATGTTCACATTGAACCAATCGGGTTATATGGTTCTAAAAAGAAAGACATTAACGCACTTTCTGATGGCGATAAAATCCTCATTAGCGACAATGCTTCAGATTATGGACGTATTGTCCTATTTCTAGAAGGATTAGGACTAGTAACTTCAGTCGAAGGGTTTAACCCAGAATTTACTTATAACGATCCTGAAGAAGCTATCCTTTCGAAAAAGGTCAACTTTAGTTTTCAAATCATTGAAGCAGCACTCTTAGTCCAAGCTCAAAAGAACCAAGAAGGCGCGTTTATCTTTATTAATGGTAACTACGCTTTAGAAGGAGAATTAAGTGAAACTGAACGTATTGCAGTCGAACCAACCGAGAATAATCCGTTTGTAAACATTGTTGCCGTACTAAATGGCAAAGAAACCTCACCAAAGATCAAAGCATTAGTGGAAGTATTATCTTCAAAAACGATTAAAGATTTTATTACAAATCATTATGGCGGAGCAGTGATTCCTGCTTAACTAAAAAAAAGTACTTTGCCTAGGCAGAGTACTTTTTCACTATCGATGTTAGTTTTCTTTAGGATTGACATGAACCATACAATGAATCACATCGTGTCTCTCTTCGACCATATCGTGTACATTTTCAGAAATCAAATGTGCTTTTTCTAAACTGAGTTCACGGTCGACACTGATTTCGATGTCAACATATAAGTTCTTCACATGCATTCTAACCTTTAAATCATCTACAGATAGAACCCCTTTTACAGATAAAGCCGTTTTCTCAATTTGATCAATAATAATGGGATCTGGTGCTTCATCTACTAAGAATGAAATCGCATCTTTGGCAATCGATAAGCTTGTTTTAATGATGATTAAGCCAATTAGAACTGAGGCAATGTATTCGATATACCATAACCCAAACAGTGCAAAAATAATACTAATCACGCTAAATGAGGTTGCGATGATATCAAATAAGTGATTTAAAGCATCTGCCTTAAGCGATGGAGAGTCATATTTTTTGGCTGTTCGGTTGTTGATTCTAAACAGTATGAGCTTCACGATAACCGAGAATATTGCTGCATATAGTGTGACTATGTGTGGCATTACATACGCTTCATCATTGGTTATAGATTTATGAAAACTCTTAACCGCATCAAAACCGATTGTGAATCCAGTAATTAGTAAAACCATACCCAAAATGAAATATACTAAGGCTTCATACTTTTCATGTCCATAAGGGTGATTCTTATCAGGGCCTTTATGGGCAACTTTGATAAAAATTAATAACACAATGCTCACCAATACATCGGATAACGAGTTAAAACCATCGCTGGTCAAACTGCTGGAGTTTCCGAAATATCCGAAGCTTAACTTAATAATCGTAAGTATGATATTAAGTCCTAAACTGATTAAGATAACACGTTCAATTCTTTTTTTCATGGTCGTCTCCTAAAAATAAAAAATATCTCTGGGTGCTGTCCCACAGATACTAGAAGTTTCTGTTGCCAAAGGCCCGGCTGCACAATCCAAAGGGATTGCCGCTTGTTCAGTCTTAAATAAAAGAAAGTGTATATGATACTTATTGATTTTACCAAAAAGACTTTTCGAAAGTCAAACAATATTAGTATAATATATTACATCTAGTGAAGTCTTTTAAAGATTTCTTAATAATGGTATAATTCATTTGCTAGTAGAAACAAGAGGGATACAGTGGAAACAAAATGCTATAAAGCATCCGATTTGGATGATTTAATCAAACTAAATGAGTTAAAAACACTATTAATTGAGGGAAAATTAGTTGTTTTTCCTACAGAGACGGTTTATGGTCTAGGTGGAAATGCATTGAATAAGGATTCGTCTAAAGCCATTTATGAAGCCAAAGGTAGACCTTCTGATAATCCACTCATTGTTCATATTGCTAGAAAAGAAGATGTGAAGTTATATGCTAGAATCATTAGTGAGGATGCAGCCAAACTCATGGATGCGTTTTGGCCAGGACCAATCACGTTTATATTTGATAAAACAGATATTGTCCCTAAAGAAACAACAGGTGGGTTGGATACTGTCGCATTAAGAATGCCCAATCATCCGATTGCTCAAAAACTCATCTTATTCACTGGGGTTCCGATTGCTGCCCCTTCAGCAAACATTTCAGGTAGACCATCTTCCACACAATTTAAACATGTTTATGAAGACTTTAATGGTCGAGTGGATGCCGTTATTGATGGTGGTGAAAGCCTCATAGGATTAGAATCTACTGTCATAGATGTCACAGATAAACCTGTGATTCTTAGACCAGGTGCTATCACAAAGTCGATGATAGAAAAGGTTCTATCTTATACTATACATGATTTATCTGGTCAAAAACCTACTGAAAAAGTTAAATCCCCAGGGATGAAATATACGCATTATAAACCTAAAGGAGACGTTGTTTTATTACATGGTGAGATTGATAAAGTCAAAGCGTTTATCGATCAATCCAGCGCTAATTTAGATAAAACCGCGATTATTTGTCCAAATGAGTACACCAATACGTTTATTGGGTATCGTACAAGACCAATAGGCGAAGCAAACAATTCAAAATCGATTGCAAAGAACATTTTTTCTGCCCTTAGAGACATGGATGAATGGGATATGGATAAAATATTCATTTATTATAATGAAACCGACGAAGTGAGTTATGCAGTTATGAATAGACTTATTAAAGCTTCAGGCTATCAAATCGTTAGCTTATAAAGCATTTGGTTTTACCCAATTGACTTATCACTATATAATAGAGTCGAGGAGTGATAAAATGAAACTTAAATCAAACATCGGTCAACTAGATAAAATGATTCGTTATATGATGGCCCTTATTTTAGTTATAGTTGCCGCAATTACGATTGAGTCTATCTTGTGGTTAGGCATTTTATTGTTCGTTGTTGCTTTTGTTTTAGTACTCACAGCCCTATTTAGTTTTTGTGGGTTATACAAACTCTTTGGCATAAACACTGGTAAGATTAAATAAACAGGGCAACCTGTTTTATTTTTAAGGAGATTACGATGAAGATAATGGTTTCAATGGCTAAATCCCTATATCAAGAATCCGATTGGATTGGAGAATCCCTCTTAAAAAATGGGTTTATTCACGCAACAACCCCAGAATTAGCTTATCGTATAAAAGATAAGTTTAAAGGGGATATGATTCAAATATGGATTGATACAGATAAACTCTTAAGCCCTGTTCTATTTGAAGATAAAAACAATAACAAACTATTTTACCCTCATATTTATGGGTTAATTAACAAAGACGCCATTATCGACATTAGTCCATTGACAGAATTGGATATAATTAATCAAACCGGGCACTACAAGGGTGTCACATACATAAAGGAGCCATATGAAGAAAATTAATGATAATTTGACGCCTCTTCAAAAGAAGGTTGCTTTTGAAGGGTACACAGAACCACCATTTAACAATGAGTATAATAATGAGTTTAGAGAAGGCATTTACGTTGATATTTATGACGGTACACCATTATTCTCCTCAAAAGATAAGTTCGAAGCGGGCTGTGGATGGCCAAGTTTCTCTAAACCAATCAATCACGGAACTATCAAAGAAAAGGCTGATTACTCGTATTTTATGATCAGAGTAGAAGTGAAATCAGCAGAATCCGATATTCACTTGGGTCATGTTTTTGATGATGGACCTAAAAAACTAGGTGGATTAAGATACTGTATTAACAGCGCTTCATTAAGATTTATTCCCAAAGAAGACCTTGAAAAAGAAGGATATTCAGAATATTTAGCCTTATTTAAGTAAAAAAGACACTGTTTAGTGTCTTTTTTTAGTATATACTTACTAAGAAAATAATTGAAAAGAAGAAAGCTTATTATAGGTAATCATATGAACATATTAGAACTTAGAAAAGTCAATAAGACATTTGGTAAACAAAGGCAGTAAGTGATGTGTCCTTAACCAGAAAAGAAAATGAAATCCTCTCAATCATAGGGCCATCAGGTAGAGGTAAATCAACCCTATTAAGATTGATTTCTAATCTAGAAAAGATTGATAGTGGGGAAATCTTCCTCTTTGATCAATCCATGTCCAAATTAAGAGACAATCTCAAAAAAGAAGTCTATCAAAAAATCCAGTTTATTTTCCAGGATTTTGCGTTATTCTCTCACTTATCTGTTCAAGACAACCTCTTACTTGCACCATTAAAGGTATATAAGCAAAACAAAGAAGCAATCACAAAGGAAATGAAAGCATTGCTAAGTGATTTTAACTTGAACGATAAAATCCTTAGCTACCCAGAATCACTTTCTGGTGGACAACGTCAAAGAGCAGCAATCGTACGAGCCCTATTAACACACCCATAATCATGTTAACTCTTTTAATGGTGGATACATCGGTTTGGATAGGAAGCCCCCACTTCGATTAAGTGGTGGGTAGATCACCTATATTACACCTCTAACGGATAATAAAAGCGCTTTTACGAAAATACTATAAAACCCTTTAAAGGATTGACAAAAAACTAAAAAAAGCCTATTCTATTGATGGGAATGAAGTGCTCCCTTAGCATAAGCTAAAACCGCCAATATAGGCTAATGACTTCTACAACATTTTTTGTTGTAGGATTTTTTTTTAAGATGAACCTACTTTAAAAGTAGTATGAAAGGAATTGCCTAAAGAAAAATAGGCATGGATATACTATGTTATTATCACTCAGCTATATGATTTTACTCGGGTTAGTACTCGCATTCATACTCAAACAAATCAAAATTCCAGCATTGATAGGGTTTCTACTTACAGGGATAATCTTAGGTCCCTTTGTCCTAAATCAGATTGATTCATCTATTCTTTCAATATCAAGCGAATTAAGAACAATCGCATTGGTGGTCATATTGCTACGTGCCGGATTCATGCTTAAAATAGATGAACTAAAAGAAAACGGCATCGGTGCGTTGTTATTAACCTTTTTACCGGCCACGTTTGAAGTAATTGGGACGGTTATTTTTACAAATCTGTTTTTAGATTGGACCCTAATAGATGGGTTTATGCTTGGAGCGATACTTGCTGCTGTCTCTCCCGCTGTTGTTGTCCCCAGAATGATTAAACTGATAGAACAAGGCATGGGTTATCAAAGAAAAGTCCCACAAATGGTTATGGCTGGAGCATCCGCAGATGATATATTTGTTATCTTATTGTTTAGTTTAAGTGTATCTTTAAAAGAATCAAACACAATCGATTGGATGACGATAATAAACTTTCCCATTTCTATTTTGTTAGGTATAGGGTTAGGGTTATTTATTGGGTATATACTCGTTAAACTATTTAAAAAGGTCCATATGCGTGATACGGTTAAAGTATTGATTATATTGAGTATGTCATTTATGTTTATCTCATTCGAGAAGAGTTGGATAGAGTATAGTGGATTATTAGCTGTATTGTGTTTAGCTTTAATGATTCTCAAAGAGTATGAATTACTTGCAAATAGGTTACTCAAAAAATATGAGAAGATATGGGTATTTGCAGAAATGCTTTTGTTTATTTTGGTTGGCGCATTACTAAATCTAACGCTTCTAAAAACCATTGGATTAATCGCATTCTTGTTAATACTCTTCATTTTAACCATCCGCACAATTGGTGTCTTAGTTTCGGTTTCGATGACCCAACTCAACAAATCAGAAAAAACATTTGTTGCGTTAAGTTATATGCCAAAGGCTACCGTTCAAGCATCGATTGGATCCATTCCCCTACTATTTGGGTTTGCAAAAGGCGAAGAAATTTTGACTTTTGCGATTGCCTCGATTTTAATTACCGCACCAATAGGTGCTTATCTCATAGATTTGTTTAGTCATAAACTACTAAAAAAGGATATATGAAAGAGGGCTATTATGAAAAATTATCTTGAACTATTATCAATTGATCATTATAAAAGATTAACAGGGTTACGCGAGTTATCAAAACTTGCTGCGACTGAAGGAATAGTCCTTTTGAAAAATGAAGGCGTCTTGCCTTTGTCTGGCAAGATTAATGTTTTCGGTAGAATCCAAACTGACTATTATAAGAGCGGCACTGGTTCAGGGGGGTTAGTCAATGTGAAAGCAGTAACAAGCATTGTTGAAGCTTTGCTTGAAAATCCACTGGTTACTGTGAATGAAACATTACTCCAAACTTATCAAAACTGGCAAATCAATAACCCTTTTAATGCAGGATTAGGCAGATGGGCTACGGAACCATGGAGTCAAACCGAAATGGTTTTAACCGATGATATCCTCACTGAAGCAAAGAGTTTTTCTGATCAAGCGATCATCGTTATTGGTAGAACGGCTGGCGAGGATAAAGATAATCAGCTAGAAAAGGGCAGTTACTACCTCAGTGATGAAGAATCCTTGATGATTAAACAAGTCTCAAGTACCTTTAAGAAAACCATTGTTATTATGAATGTGGGGAATCCAATCGACATGAGTTTTATGGATGAAAACACGATATCAGCTTGTCTTTATGTTTGGCATGGAGGCGAAGACGGCGCAAGAGCTGTTTCGGATGTTATAACAGGAATTTATTCTCCATCTGGAAAACTGCCAATGACGATATCAAAATCAATCATCGATCATTACGCTCATCGTAATTTTGGCAATCAAACGGAAAACTACTATCAAGAAGACGTCTATGTCGGCTATCGATACTTTGAAACCTTTAAGCCTCAAGCCGTACGCTATCCTTTTGGGTATGGATTATCCTATTCTAAGTTTGAGTATCAGTGCCAGTTCAAACATAATGACCCATATCAAATCGAAGTAGATGTAAAAAACATTGGTTCAATGCGCGCCAAAGAGGTTGTTCAAGTATATATTGAAAGCCCTATAACGTTACTGGGAAGACCTAGCAAAGTATTGGTCGGCTATCAGAAGACCCCTATGCTTGAAGTAGGAGAATCCAGAACCCTTTATTTTGAGTTTACTAAGTACGATTTTGCATCATACGATGAAATAGGGATTACTGGATTTAAGAGCAGTTATGTACTTGAAAAAGGGCTCTATAAGATTCATGTTGCAACAAGCATTAGAGACATCGTTGAATCTGCGGATTTAGTAATTAACGAAACCGAACTCATCAAGAAATCCGAAGAAGCACTCAGACCAGTAAAATCATTTAAACGTCTTAAACCAACCTATGAAGGGGATTTAATTCTTGAAACGTTAGAAGAAACGCCTTTAAGAACATATGATTTAGCCAATAGAATGAAAGAGAGGGAGCCAATCGCACACGAAAACACTTGTTTAGAAAAAAGAACATTACTAGATGTTTATAACAAGAGAGTATCGGTTGAAGCGTTTGTCTCACAACTTGACGATCAATCATTAATTGAACTTACACGTGCTGAAGGCATGTCTAGTCCAAAAGTAACCCCAGGAACTGCAAGTGCTTTTGGAGGCGTTACAGATACACTAAAGACATATGGATTCCCAATCGCATGTTGTGCAGATGGGCCATCTGGAATTAGAATGGATTCAGGGTTCTTAGCCACAAGCTTACCTAATGGGACACTTCTAGCATCAAGCTTTAATAATCACTTAGTTGAATCGTTATATTACGCGCTTGGACTGGAACTTATAGCCTATGAAGTGGATAACCTTCTAGGACCTGGCTTAAACATTCAAAGACACCCACTCTGTGGAAGAAACTTTGAGTACTTTTCAGAAGACCCTTATTTAAGTGGGTATATGTCTAAATCGGCTTTATTAGGCTTAAAGGGAGCTGGCGTCTCAGGCACACTGAAACATTTGGCTGCCAATAACCAAGAATCTTTTCGAACACAAGTAGATTCAATTGTATCTGAAAGAGCTTTAAGAGAAATCTATTTAAGAGGATTTGAGATTGCGATTAAAGAGGGAAAAGCCGATTCAATCATGACCGCTTATAACCCAGTAAATGGCATATGGAGTGCATCAAATTACGATTTAAACACGACAATTATTCGAAATGAATTTGGGTTTAGAGGCATCATCATGACGGACTGGTGGGCGAAGATGAATGATGAAGGCGAAGAAGCAACGCTTCATAATACTAAAGCCATGGTTAAAGCTCAAAACGACCTCTATATGGTAGTCGAGGATTCTAAAAACAATTCAAATAAAGATAATTTAGAAGAAAGCCTAAAACAGAACCTAATCTCGAGAGGCGAACTTCAAAAAGTTGCGAAAAACATCAGCCATTATATTATGGACACTGAAGCATTCAGAAGACTAAACCACCTTCAGCTCAAACCGAGAATTCCTCATTTGTATTTACCATTTTTGAATTCGGTGAAAATAAACGGGACGCCACTAGACTCTTTTGACCCAAGAGTCTGTGAATATGTCTTGAATGTTAAAAATTACTTTAATGTTGAAGTTACAGTCGAAAAAGGCTTCACTTATGAAATCAAGAAAGGCCCGAGAAGTGTAATTGTTAAAGTTTTTAATCATCGTGAGCAAAATACTTATTTATTCACGAACATCGAACGGTTGATCCAATCTGATGAAACATTCTTTGGTGAGTTTGATTCAAATAAATCATTTAAAATCGGAGAATCCTTATTATCCAAAACGCAATTGGACTTCTCCATGAATTCGTATCAGACTGAAGACTTAATTGTATCTGATGGAGTTCACTTTAATAAAAATGGCATTATTAGTTTTAGTTTAAACGTTCTTTCATATGGAAAATACATCTTTGAAATCGAACTATTAAGTGATGATTCTAAACTTGCGCAAATTCCATTTTCTATATTAATTGATAAAATATCCAAATCAACGATCACAACTCACGGGACAGAAGGAAAACTAGAATGGATCAATCCCGAAATCATTTTGGAGGAAGGTAAACAGCTTTGTTCATTCAAAGCACATCGAAGTGGTCTAGTAATAAAACAGATAATCATCAAGAAACACCCATAAGAACTAAATTATGTGGATGCACCCTTTTTCTAGGAAATGGGTGCATTTTTCATTCTTAATGGTATAATAAAGTTGTAAATGTTAACTAACCAGGACCACAGTTAGCTTTTTATGCATAGAAAAGGACACTTTTGTGTTTTTTCCTGAAAGAAGGATTTTTGGATGCGACGATACAATATACGCCTATTCACAATATTTGGAATATTCTTTTCAGTACTCTCAACGATTCTAATCGTTTTTTATAGTTCTATTTCACGAAATTACATCAATCAAAAAGCCGTTGAAAACTTATCCGCTTATAACATTGGTATTTCGACGCAATTAGAAGTATCGTTAAACATCAGTAAATCCACTTTCGCTGAACTGGTTGATGATTCGATTGATAAGGGTGAAGACGTTATTGATGCCTTATCAGCACTTGATAGTTATGACTTAGTACTGGAAAAGACAGACAATGGCTATGTTCTAAATGGCGTAACCTACCCATACACATCGGTTTATAAACAAACTTCTTATTATGACAGAAGTATTTCGGTTTATCCATTAAGTATAGTCCTAGTTGGGTATACCGATGAAACAGTTTATGTCTCATTTGAACACTCAGGGTATGTTGCCTTAATTAAAGCTAAATCATTTTTTGATACCGTGTTTGAACCTTATGGAACCATTGAAAATCGATATATTATGTTCCATAAAGACGGTTATGTATATTATGACGAAAATGAGAAGGTATCGACTTACCAGCTGGGATCGCAGATCTCTGAATCCTATCGTGATAAGTTCTTTAAGAGCATTAATCAAAATACCGCTGGTAATGATGTCTATGAAATGACAGCCTTTGGTGGAAGTGTATTTTTTGCTTATGATGAATTAACCAGCATTGACGATGAAAACATCATCTATTTTGGTCAAGTTGTGAAAACAAGCACATTGCTATCTACGATGAGTTTCTTAAGTAACTCACTGTTATTCGCGTTTATTGCAATATTTGTCTTATTCATACTTGCACTAGTTATGCTTTACAGACTTTTATCACTAAAAAATGAAGACATTGAATCCGCGCGCTTAATTCACTATTATGTGAAGCCTCTTATCGTTAAAGTGAGCTTAAATGGGCGAATCTATTATCAAAACCAAAGCTTTAAAAAGATGTTACCAAATTATAAAGCCTATAAGTCCATTTCCAATTTTGAAACTAGAGATGAACTCGTTGATATTAAGGAACGCATTAAAAAACAAGAACCCTTTGTATGTACTTTTATACATGGTGAAGAAACGAAGTACATCAGATTCATTCCTGTACGTTATGCTTTCAGTTATGCCTTAATTGGGGATGACATTACGCGTCTAGAAGAAACCTACAAGTACCACCGTGAAATCGCATTTTACCATCCGATTTCTCATGAACCGAATATGAATTATTTGAAAGCAGACTTAAAGATGCTTTTGAGTGATCCAAAACGCTATAACAAAAGAAATAGCTTACTAATTTTTACAATATTCAAGTTTAATGATATTACCAAGGTCATTGGTGAAAACTTAGCTTCAGAAGTGTTATCGTATGTATCTGATAACACTAAACAAACGCTTGAAAACTATAATGCTAGATTATATCAAATCTCATTTGATCGATTTGCAATACTATTCGAGAACTTAGAGAATTATAGCGATGTCGAATCATGGGGTGTTCTTTTGCTGAAGAAGTTTGAAAAACCTGTTGATATCGACAAGAATAGATTCGCTATCCAATTTAGAATTGGACAGTTTAATATTGATAGTGATCAGTATTCAAGTATTGATGAGGAAAAAGTATACGATAACGCCTTACTAGCCTTGAATAAGTCACTCACGCTTCATTCTCAAAAACCGGTTGTTTATGATGTGACATTTGGACAAAGTTTATCCCGAAGACAAGTCATCGAAACCGATATGGTTAGCGCGATTGACCGTAAAGAGTTTGTGATGTTCTTACAGCCACAATATGCGATTGCTACAGAAAAAATCGTTGGATTTGAAGCGCTAGTACGCTGGGACAATCCAAAGTATAAGTTAGATTCACCGGCAGAGTTTATTGAAATTGCCGAAAACAATAACATGATTATCGATATCGGTCGAATCGTTATGGAAGAAACGTTTAGAATGGCAAAGATGCTAGAAGAGTACGATATAAAGATTTCGATGAATATTTCTCCGGTTCAATTACTACAAGCAGGATTCGTGACTGAAATCACGAATGCTTTCAATAGATATGGGCTAAAAGAACACAGTATTTCTATCGAAATCACAGAAACATTCTTGATGACTTCATTTGATATGATCATTGAGAAGTTAAAACTACTTCAATCACGAGGTTTTGACATTCATTTAGATGATTTTGGTACGGGATATAGTTCACTACTTTATTTAAAAGAATTGCCTATTGACGCTATTAAAATCGATAAAGAGTTTACAAAATACTCGAACTCAGACAAACATTCCAAAGCGATTATTAACATGATTATTTCATTGTCTAAGAACCTCGACTTAAATGTCATTGCAGAAGGGGTTGAAGACGATAAGCAATTTAAGTTTTTACAAAGAGCTGGTTGCGACATCATTCAAGGCTATTTCATCGGTAAAGCGATGAAAATTGAGGATGCAATTCAGTTACTAAAAGCATATAATATAGAAAAGAGCGCTCCGCTCATTATGAAGAAGAGGTGATTTTATGAACGATATCAATTCGACCACAGCTGTGATTATTTTCTTATTCATTCTATTTGCCACTGGTGTCGTTGCTTATTTCTTATTCATTAGTGTGCGCGAAACCGAACGTCGTTGGAAAGAAGAACGATCTATTATGGTTGAGGGTGTCATTTCGAAGAGTGCAATGAATAGCTTGTTAGCGTCTTATATCTCGAAAATTGGAAAAGACGCGATGTTCAGTATAATTTATGCGGATTTAGATAGATTTTCTGAGATTACACAAGCCTTTGGTGATAAAGAATCAAAAAAAATCATGGATAAACTAACGAAACGTATTCGTAGTGTATTACCAAAAGACTGTAAAGCATCTTTATATGAGAAAGACATTTACATTATCTTTATCCCAATCGATTACGATCAAAGTGATACGCATGAAATCGCTAGACGTATTCAAGAACAAATTAATGAATCGATTACTTTATTTGGATCAACTGAGATCAATTTAACTGCTTCAATCTCAATTGCGTACTTCCCAATGCATGGTGAAACCACTAAACAATTAATCAACTCATTAAAACTAGCAAACTATACTGTTAAAAAAACGGGTGGTAATGCGATTAGACTTTATAACGAAGACATGAGCCAAACAGAAGGAGAGTTCCTCGATTACTATTATCAAATCAAGAATGCTATTTCAAAGAAAGAATTCTTACTATATTATCATCCAATTGTTGATACTAAAAAAGAACAAGTCTATGGGGTAGAAGCGTTATTGAGATGGAACCATCCAGAACACGGACTATTGTCTCCGTTTAAATTCATTAACATCATGGAACAATCCGGTGATATCTATTGGGTTGGACTATGGGGACTTGAATCTCTCATTAAGAGTTATTACGAGTTTAAACAGGTCTATCCGAAAGCAGATATTAAGTTCACATTCAACATCAGTCCTAAACAATTACTTAACGAATCACTTGCGGTGGACTTTCAACGCATATTGAAGAAATATAAGATGAATGCGGAAACAATCATTCTTGAGATCGCTGAGTTTGCTTTATTTGATAAACACGAAGTTGTTATGCAAAACATCTCACAATTAAGACTACTTGGATTCCAATTTGCCGTAGATGGATTCGGTCTAGACTACGCAACACTGGCAAAACTAGAAACAATGCCTCTAGATACAATCAAATTGTCCAAGGAATTTTTAAATGAAGAACACTCATATGTAAAATCTAGATTCGTCAATTTACTTGTTGAGTTCGCGAATAAAAACAATAAGACCATTATTTCTGAAGGTATTGAAAACCGAGAAATGCTTAATGCAATAAATGACTACGGAATCGATATCGTTCAAGGGTTTTACTTTGCTAGACCAATGTCATTTGACTCATTCAAAATCTACTTTAAAGAGACAGACATCAGTAATTTCTTAAAAAAATAACAAAGAAGTTGACATTGATTTAAACTGGTGATATGATATAGGTGTAATAAAAATACAATAATGTAAAAGGCAAAACTAGAGAAATCTAGCGACGCAAAGCTATAGGGCCTTAAATGGTAGCCAGTTGTCATTTCTCATGACAGTTGGCTTTTATTTTTTATAAAGCGACTCATTATGAGGACCAAGGAGGTGTGAGAATGAGACTTTCAACCTTGTTAGGTGTCAAAAAGACAACTTCCATATCGTCAAATATTGTCACAATCGGTGTCATTATATTTGGTCTCTTATCACTGGGCTTTGGGGTTGTTACTTTTTACGGGATGTCAACAGGTACATTTGTTTTATCCAGTAGCGGACAAGCTACACAAAAAGGGATTCAATTATCTGAAGACATTAGTTTTACCAATGGGACATCGAGGTTATATGCAGATCCAAAACCAAATTCGGAAGAAACCACTTACTCTTATCTCAAAATCGAAGAGGCAAGACAAAAAGATGGGACTTACGTGGATAATATGGATGATTACCTCGCGTACACGTTTTATTTAAGAAACTCTGGAAATGAAATGCTTGACCTTGTATACAATATTTCGATTTTGGAGGTCACAGATAACTTGGATGATTACATCAGGTTACTAGTCATTATTGATCACCTCGACGGTAACGTAGAAGAGACCATGTTTATGAAACCAGATCCAGTCGGACACAAAGGGTATCCGAAAGAAGTATTCTTTCCAACAACCAAACTATTTGTATCCGAAAGCTTGATCACAAACGAACGTATCATGATGTTTCAAGTAGGACAAATTAAAAAAATATCTATCTTTATGTGGATAGAAGGATATGACACAGATGAAAACTTCAAAGGTGGAAATATCAAGATCGACATGAAATTTGATATTTTGAATGCAGGGTGATTAGATGCTTAAGAAACTATACATCGTAGTCATTTCAATGACTTTGTTAGTGATAACACTAGCAACCTCAACATTTGCGTGGGTAGCGATTGCTACCTCTAATAGAATCGACGGGATTTCAATGAAAGCCAACTTAGATAGTAACCTAGAGTTCTCACTAGATGGCCTAACTTACAAAAACGAAATTACCACTGAACAAATTAATAGCATCATTAAGGATGCTAAGTTGATGGATTTTACATCCAAAGATGGCTTAATGTTTACTAGTACACCAGTTCCGTTTGTGAATGCAGATTTAAACTTCGATGCCGTTGCAAACAAGAACTACATGTCAATCGAACTATATGTTAGAACAACTAGTACTAGGTATACAGACTTATACCTAATCAACAACGTCAGTTCCAATATAAGTTATGATAACTTACCGAAAAGCGGGACCTATGTCACTTCAAGAGGGGTTAACTTCCGTTCTCCAGTAACTTTCCAATACGGGCCTAGTCAAACAGTATTAGAAGGTGAAACTAGAACATATTATGCGAAAGATTCAATTAGAGTCGCATTGATAGAAGTCCCTATGGATGGAAAAGACCCAATACCAAAATTCATTTGGGATCCTTCCGGTAATCCAGAACGCGGATACGGCAAGCCATATGGTGGGGTTGATTACATCAAGCAATACCATAAATTGAACTTTGATTTACCGAATGATAGCCAGGATGTCATCAATAATCTAACATCATTCACAAGTCTTAATGCTTACAAACCAGATAACGAGAATTCTAAGATACTTTCGCTGCATAAAACTGATATAATGGACTCTGATGGAAGATATTACTCAGTTGGGAAGTTTAGAATTAACATCTGGATAGAAGGCTGGGACGCAGACGCTTTTGATGCGGTATTCAATGACCAAATAATGATGCAGTTTGAGTTTATGACTGCGCTACCGTTTCAAAATGAATAAGGTTTTAATAAAATTAACATAAAACAAACGAGGAGAAAAAAAATGAAAAAATTAACACAAAAATTAGTATTATCTGTTATTACAATGGCGTTAGTTGTAGTTGCATTAGGTACTTCAACTTTCGCATGGTTCACACTTCAAAACACTGCTACATTGGAAGCATTCAATGGACAAGTCACTTCAGGTGAAGGTATTGAAGTATCACTTGGTGATTTTAGTGGTAGTACACAAAGTATTTCGACATCTTCAAGCTGGGTAACAGTCATTACTTCAACACAAATTAAAAACAGATTATCTGAAATGTATGTTGATGGTGTAAATCCACTTAAGTTTTCAGATGTTACAAGTGTAGATGGAAAAAATATAGTCTTAAAAGATGGTTCTACACCAGCTGGTGCTTTAAGCGGGAAATATGTGCAATTTAATCTATATTTTAGATCAAACACTGCAAAAACAATTACCCTAACAGATGCATCTTTTGGAAATACTGCTGCAATTGATTGGCCAGTTGACGTCGATTTTAAGGGTGCGAATGATAATGCCGGTTCAGCTGTGTTGGCATCGGGTTCAACCGTTAAAGTTGCTGCAAGACAAGCTGCTAGAGTATCTGTATTTGGCTCAACAGGTGCAACTTATGAATTATCAGAATCACTTGGCACTACTCCAAGTACAGTTCTTTACAATTCAAATGCGCTCCCATCAGTTTCTTATGCATCAGGCACAGAATTTGGTGCTGCTGCTTACGCAATTGCTAAGGGGAATCCAGTAGCTTATACTGCTCAAACTATCGCTCCAACTTTCAAAATACCAACTGGAAACTCAATCGATTTGGTTACATTGGCTGCACCTGCAGGTGAGTTTGCAGGCTTAACACCTGGTTATTTTTATGGTCAAGTAACAGTCAGAGTATGGATTGAAGGTTGGGATGCAGATGCCTTTGATGCACTTTTTAAAACTAACCTATTTGTCGACTTAAAATTCGGCGTTGCTGCATAATTGTAATAGATTAAGTTTATGAACTAAATGGGTTTGCGAGTATTCGCAAACCTTTATTTTTTGAATAAATCCCACATTTTTGTTTACACTAGATTTACTGTTGTTTTTGTAATATAATATATATAGTTAAAGTCGAGAATAAGGGAGAATCATTAAATGGAAAATTCGAATAAAGGTCTTAAGAAGACGCTTAAAATTGTTGGGAATATTTTATTTTATTTCATAATTGTATTCTTGTTGTTTTTTTCAATCGCGAACTTGCAAGTTAAATCCAACAAAGATGTGGCAAACGTCTTTGGTATAGGATTCATGCCAGTTCTCAGTGACTCAATGGAAGGTAATGAATCTGACTCTTTTAATGAAGGGGATTTACTGATCGTTAGAGTCCTTTCTAAAAATCAAAAAGACAAACTGGAAGGCAAAGATAATGAAATCATAACATTCTATGATTTATCGATTTCCGGGTTGAATACGCATAGAATCAAAGAAATTACTGCTAGTTATGTTATCACTCAAGGAGATAAGGCTGCTGAATCTGCTGAATACGTTGTGGGTGGAGAAAACTCCGGTAAAGACTATCAAATCGTTGATTATGATAACGTAAAAGCTGTGCACTTATTTACAATCCCTGCAATTGGTGCTGTAGTTAACTACTTACAAACACCTGTTGGATTCGCGATTTTCATTATTGCACCAGTGATTATTCTATTAGCATATCAAGGTTATGTGCTCACAAAGACATTACTTGCAGTTAATAAAGAAAAACTTGAAGCTAAGTATGAAATAGATAGACAAACTGCTATGAAAGACTTAGAAGTAGAAAAAGAAAGAATTCGTCAAGAACTTCTTGAGGAAATGAAGAAAGAAAAGAAATAGATTTAAGACTTTACGATAGTTGAGGTAAGACAATGATCGAATTTGCTCGTTATTATGTCGACTTCATTAGGGAATTATTCGCAAATATTGGCAAATTTTTTAAGAGATTTTTTGAGGCATTTGCTGATTTGTTTTTTAATGATATCGCTGATTATATAAGAAAATTAATTATTGCCAGCAACAAGTTTAATGCACTTGACTGGATAATTGCCATAGTAATCCTCGGGATTAATATGATTTTTCTTGTTTTCTTAACACTGAAGGTCTATCAACTATTAAGATCTTATGTTCGCTTTGTAAAAACTGAGATGGACAAAGACGAATTACTCGAAGAAGTTGCCCTTTTAACTCAAAAAACAGTTGAGTTAGCAGATGAAAAGAATAAAATATTAATGCTTAAACTCGGTGGAGCCAGCGTTTCTTCGCAACTTCCATCCAAAGAAAAAGATATCACCAAGAAAGAACAACAACCTACTGGGCCAACTAGATTCCCACGCTTAACTCAAGTGGATGATGAATATCGAAATATGATTACATCCGTTCAAATGACAGCTGAGGATACTGTAGGGTTAACTGAGTTAGTATCTAGATTTATTAATTTCTCAGCATCAAGATTAGGACTCTATTATGATCCTAAAACAATCAGAACTTATTTTGCTGGGATGGCCTCTTCAAAAATACTAATTCTTGAAGGTATCTCCGGTACAGGTAAAACCTCTCTACCATATGCGATGGGAAAATTCTTTGGACATGATTCAGCGATTATATCTGTTCAACCTTCTTGGCGTGATAGAGCCGAAATGATTGGATACTTAAACGAATTCACCAAAAAATTTAATGAAACAGACTTCTTAAAAGAACTGTATGAAGCTACCTATAGAGAAGACTTAAACTTTATCGTTCTAGATGAATTGAACTTAGCTCGTATCGAGTATTACTTTGCAGAGTTCTTATCAATCATGGAAATGCCTAATGAATCTGAATGGAAGATTGATATTGTTTCTGACAAGCAAGCCAATGACCCTAAACATCTACAAGATGGTAAAATACTGGTTCCGCAAAACGTTTGGTTTGTTGGGACTGCCAACAAAGATGACTCGACATTTACGATTACGGATAAGGTATATGACCGTGCTGCATCTATTATCATGAACAATAAAGCTGAGTTCGTTGATGCCCCATATACAGAACACATTCAAATGAGCTATGAGTATTTAGTTCAATTATTCCAATCAGCACAGGAAACCAATGCAATTTCGCCTAAGGCTTTAGATAACCTTGCGAAACTGGATGATTTTATTTCACAAAAGTTTAAGATCACATTTGGTAACCGTATTATGAAACAAATTAAACTCTTTACCCCTGTCTTTATTTCGGCAGGTGGGACAGAGTATGAAGCGTTAGACTACCTTGTAGCACGCAAAATATTGAGAAAGTTCGAAGTCCTTAACTTGCCATTCTTGCAGGATGAAATTAGCGAATTAATTGTATTACTTGATAAATTATTTGGTAAGAATGTATTTAAAGAGTCAATCGCATTCCTAAATGACCTAAAGAAAATGAGTTAGGTGGTATTTGATGAAAAAAAAGAATCAAGACAAATTAACTGAATATTATCAAACACACGAACAAAACATGAAATCTTTGGAGAAGGAACATACTTTTCCAAAGAGTTTTTATGCTAAATTGAATAGTGGTAAAAATACAATCTATCAGAAGAGTATTTCTGAAACAAAAACATTTGATGAAACCTGGATTAAGACGATAGAATCCTATTTTCCAAGTATAGAAAAGATTATTCAAAATCCAAAGTCCAGTCTAAAATACAATGAAGAAGTTGTTGCAATCGAAAAAGCAAAGAAAATACGATCGACATCAATTCGACATTTAGCAAGTCATACTCACTATATCAAGGAAATTAGAGATGGTGTTGTTATGCCTAAAAAGCTTATGGTCGAAGAAGTTGAAGTTAACTATGGAACCTATGAGAATAGATTCATAATGACTTTAATTGATCGTCTTTTTAGTTTTGTCAAATCAAGACACGACTTGATTAAGGATAACATCATCTCTTTCCAAAAGAAACGTTTTAATTACGTTTCTGAATTTGATTTTGGTGATCTCGGTGTAGAAATGAGTTTGGATATGACCTTTAAAGAGGATTTAGAGGACAAATCGATTAATCAGTATAATCATAGTTTGATGACTCGAGTTGAATATCTTACAAAGCGTATATCATCTATCAAGAATTCTCCGTTTATGGAGATGCTTAAAGGTGAGAAAAAAGTCATTCCACCGATTATGCAAACCAATATCATGCTGAAAAATGTAGATTTCAAAAACTGCTATATGCTTTGGTTGTTTTTAGATAAGTACAATACGTTGGCATATGATGTTGCAGTGAAGGAACAAGATCTAAAAGTCTCTTCGCTATATCAAAGTTCTATTGAGCGTTTGGCTTTGAACATGTTCTCTACCATTGCCTATAATCAAGCAATCCATAAAGATGAGTATGATGCAGTACCAACCAAAGAATTTGTCAAAAAAGCATTTAAATACAACTCAATTAGCATTAAAGACACCATAGATAATCCTGAACCAATCGTCGTTGAAGACGAAAGAATCAATCAATTTTACCTTCAGGAGAATTTAAAACTATTTAAGAAGAAGGTCGATGAAGAAATCGATCGCAGTTCCACTTATGAAGTCGGTCTTAAACGTGCACTTCGAGAGACGATTAGTATTTCTAATGCTGTTTTCCAACATCACTTTGAACTAGAGGAAAATGATGATGTCTTCTCAAGATTGGTGAAAGACGAAGACCCTGAAAAACTGTTAATTGACCGAAGAGAAAAGGCAAAAATAGCTAGAATCATAAGAGAAACCAAAGAAGTAGACTATAATAATGCCATCAGATTAGAACGTAAATTAATGAAGGAAATTGAAAATGCAAACCTAAAGCTGCTTCAATCCATGGATGCGAAAGCATTAGAAGATGCTCAAGCATTAGAAGTTGAGATGAAACTAAAAGAAGAAAGAGAACTAGCAAATAAGGAACAACAGATGCTGGCGGATCATCTTCAATTAGTTAATAAGAATCGCGACAATCTTTCATTAGAACGTAAGGAAATTGACGATAGAATTAAAGAAGAACAAGACAAACACGAAAAGAACAATCAGGCTATGCTTGATGCCTTAAGTGAACACTTAAATAAAGGAGTTGAAGCAAAACTTCAAGCCCTTGATAAACACTTCGAACAACAACGACTTGCCATTGAAAAAGAGCATGAAAAAGAAGTGAAACGTCTTCAAAGGGAAGAGAAACAAGCGCTTCAAGAGGCTGAACGAAAGGCGAAAGCCGCCTATCGCCAAGCAGTTATGCAACTGAAAAAGAAACTTAAGCTTGAACAAGAAAAAGCACTTAAAAAGCTCAAACTTCAAAGAGAAAAGGAACAAGAAAAACTCCAAAAGGATTTTGAGAAATTGAAGATTCAGTTGACTAAACGAAAAGAGAAAGAAATCCTTGAAATTGATAAGAATGGGAAAAAAGATATACTTGAACTAAAAAAGAATGGTCTAGAACCAAAAACAGAACCTGTTATGAAACCTAGTCTATTTGATGAGGTATAAGTATGAAGAAAGCTATTAAAGTAGTCTTAAATATTACTACTGTAGTATTCTTCTTATCATCGATCCTCTTATTGGTTATGGGGACAATGGCAGTTCAACAAAATAGATATTTGAAAATATTTGGTCATTCTTATTCAGTTGTTGGATCAGGTTCAATGGAACCGACGATTAAAACAGGTGAATTCATTGTGATTAAGTATGTTGACTATGATACAGTCTATGAGTTGGTTGAAGAAGGAAAACAACCTATAATCGCATTCAAAACAGATAAGAATATAGTTCACCGTGCAATAAGAACTGAAAACGGTAAAATCGTGACCAAAGGGGATAACAATAATTCTGAAGATTCTATAAGAGTAGATTCTACTAATTATGTTGGATTAATAACAACCCACTTTATGCTATTAGATTTGGGGAATATCTCTCTCAATTATAAAAACGTCGTTTTTCTAATAATCACATTACTATTGATCGGAATTCTCATTCATGAATTCATCAGTATCGTAAAAATTCTAAAACTCAAAGCTGAAACAAAAGAACTACAGGCGTTTGAACAGAACAAAGAAAAATGGATAGCTGAAGAAAAAGAACGAATCAAGAAAGAACTAGAAGAAGAGATAAAATCAAAATATAATTCAAATAAGAAGTTATGATATCAAAAAAACACCTAATTGGTGTTTTTTTTAAGTTTAGATACCTATGCTTTACAAAGGGATAGCTGTTTTATTGCTTTTAATAATAATGATATAACTAAATGAATTTCTACAGGGGGTATATTTCATAGTTTGAATCAGCTATAACAAGTTCAGTGTATATTATCGCGATTTTCGTATATTGTGAAAGTGTTTACATTATAAACTATAAACGGTTTCAGTAACATGAACCTTGATTCACAATCTATAAAGATTTATTAAAAATTCCTCTATCTAGAATACTCATTGCTTGATCAATGATATAATCGATTCTTTCTTCAGATATATCATCTTTAAAGATTACTTGAAGACCTAAAAAGTTTGATATTCCCATTAAACAGTAAGACAACGTTTCTAAATCCAGATCATTTCTAAGTTCTGAATTATCGACGTATTTCTTCAAATGTTGGACATAGGAGGACGCGAAAGAGGAATAGTAATCTCTAAAAATTACGAAATCCACGAACAAAGACTCCCATACAATTCTATACGCGAGTGGATCGCGTTTGGCATATAGTATAAACGCTTTAATACCTGCTCGTTCAATATCATATCGATTGCTTAATCCGACTGTTGCTAGAGCACTGGCTTTTCGTATAGACACTTTGTATAAGTCCAAAATATAGAGATAAAGCGCTAATTTGCTATCGAAATGGATATAAAAAGTTCCGGAAGCTATTTTGGACTTAGAAATAATGTCGTTTATCGATGTTGCCTGGAACCCATTTTTTGCAAATAACTTTTTACCTGTATTTACTATTTTATTAAATGTTTTTAGACCGGATGGAGTCTTTGGAATTCTGTATTCTTGTTTGATCATCGTATCACCTAGGTTCATTTTATAGTAAAAAACAATAAAAAACAATCAAATTAGTTTCCTAAGAAGTGTTTTTTAACGGTTAGATATAATCTAAACTTTTTTCTTTAGAGATCTGAAAAATACATCAAAAGCCTTTAATAAAACTAACGATAACGAAATGGTATAAAACCACAAAAAAAGAAGGTGAATAATTATTTTTATGTAAGCGCTTGACATTGTTTTTGAGATAACGTAAAATGAAATCAAGATATGAATGTTTATTCACGTAATTTTTTAGAAGAATCTATGTGACTAATTTCAAGAGGAGGTATGTTATGAGTAAAAAAGTTTATATTGTTGGTGCGAAGAGAAGTCCAATCGGATCATTCTTGGGAACACTAAAAGATATTTCGTTAGCTGACTTAGGTGCGCAAGTATTAAAGCAAGTAATCGAAGATTCAAATATTCCAAAGAATGAAATCGATGAAGTCATTGTTGGTAACGTTATTCAAGCAGGACTTGGACAAAACATTGGTCGTCAAGTTTCTGTCAAAGCTGGTATTTCTGAAGAGGTTCCTGCATACACAGTTAATATGGTTTGTGGAAGCGGTATGAAATCTGTCATGAATGCATTTATGGGAATTCAGTCCGGATTTGCAAATCTAGTGGTTGCTGGTGGTGTTGAATCCATGAGCGGTGCACCATATGTAGTTACATCTAACATTAGAAATGGTGTTAAAATGGGCGGATTACAACTGGAAGATACCATTTTAAGAGATGCTTTACACGACTCATTTACGCCAGGCATGCACATGGGTATCACAGCTGAGAATATTGCACACAAGCATTCTCTAACTCGTGAGGAACTAGATGCATTTGCACTTGAATCTCAGCGTAAGGCTATTCAAGCTAGTGATTCAGGACGTTTTAAAGATGAAATCGTTCCAATCGAAATCAAAACTAGAAAAGAATCAATTGTATTTGATAAGGATGAATATCCAAACAGACAAACAAACGCAGATAAAATGGCTAAATTAAGACCAGCATTTAAACCTGATGGTATTGTGACTGCAGGTAGTTCATCTGGTATTAATGATGGTGCAAGTTTCGTCATCTTAGCTTCTGAAGAAATGGTTAAGAAGCATAACTTAGAAGTCATTGCAGAACTCGTTGCTGTAGGACAAGGTGGGGTAGATCCTAATTTCATGGGTTTAGGTCCAGTTCCTGCTGTTAAAGACGTTCTTGATAGAGCAAATATGAAGTTAGAAGAAATGGATTTAGTTGAGCTTAACGAAGCATTTGCTTCTCAAAGCTTAGGTGTAATCAATGAATTAGTTCTAGCTCATAAAGTAGACAAAAAAGAATTCTTAGAAAAAACAAACGTCAATGGTGGTGCAATCGCCCTTGGACATCCAGTTGGGGTTTCAGGCAACCGTATCATCGTAACATTGGCACACGAACTTAAAAAACAAAACAAGACTTACGGTTTAGCAAGTCTTTGCATCGGTGGCGGCATGGGAACAGCAGTCATCATAAAACGATAAGGAGAATAACATGAAATTACAAGGTAAAGTAGCAGTCATCACTGGTGGCGCTAAAGGTATTGGTATGGAAATTGCAAAAGCTTTTGCAAAAGAAGGCGCAAAAGTTGTTGCAGCAGATATGGGCGAAATGGCTTATGAATGTGAAAACGTGTTTTATAAGAAATTAAACGTCACTGATTCAGAAGGATGCAAAGTATTCTTTGATGAAGTAATGGCAGAATTTGGTCACATCGATATTTTGGTTAATAACGCAGGTATCACAAAAGATGCTATGACTCGTAAAATGACTGATGAACAATGGGATGCAGTTATCAATGTTAACCTTAAAGGGGTATTTAACTTAACTCGTCATGTTGGACCACAAATGGAAAACCAAGGTTCAGGATCAATCATCAACATTTCAAGCGTAGTTGGTGTATTCGGTAATATCGGACAAGCAAACTATGCAGCTACTAAAGCAGGTGTTTTAGGGTTAACTATGACATGGGCTAAAGAATTTGCAAGAAAAGGTGCTGCAGTTAGAGTTAACGCAATCGCTCCAGGTTATGTTATGACTGACATCTTAAAGACTGTTCCACAAGAATTACTAGATGGTTTTGCTAAATTAACTATGCTAGGCCGCCTAGGACAACCAGAAGAAATCGCGAAAGTAGCATTATTCTTAGCGAGTGATGATGCTTCATATATTACAGGACAAACCATTAATGTTAATGGCGGTATGCGCTTATAATAGCTTGAAATCTTGCCAAACAAGTCGTTTGGCTTGATTCATGTCTCACGCACGCGTACACTAACAATTGAAAAGAGGAATTTATTATGAAACCAACTGTAGGAATTGTAGGTACAGGGATATATTTACCAAAGGGTAGGATGACTGCTAAGGAAATTGCCGATCAAACTGGTGGTATCTGGTCAGAAGACGCAATCATTCAAAAACTTGGTATTGTCGAAAAAATCGTACCTTTTGATAATGCAACTGATGGAACTCAAGAAATGGGTGCCCTAGCTGCTCTAGATTGTTTAAAAAACACAGGAGTCGATCCAAAAGAGATTGATGTCATCTTGTGTGTTACAGAAGAATGGAAAGAATACCCATTAACCACTTCAGCACTTTACGTTCAAGATCGAATTGGTGCTGTAAATGCTTGGGGTATTGACGTTCAAAACAGATGCTGTACAACAGTATCAGCCTTAAAAATGGCTAAAGATATGTTAGTTGCCGACGATGATGTACATACCGTCATGGTTGTTGGTGGTTACCGCAACCTAGACTTCGTAGATTACAGCGATAAAAACATGTCAATGATGTACGACTTAGCTGCAGGTGGTGGTGCCATCATCCTTAAGAAGAATTATGGCAAGAATGAACTATTAGGTTCACACATCATCGGGGATGGGTCATTATCAAGAACCGCGGGTGTTGAAATTGGTGGTATCTGCAACCCTCTAACTAAAGATAATCTTGAAGAGTCTAAAAAATCATTACGTTTAATGGACCCAGTTAAAATGAAAAATAGACTAAACGAAGTATCCATGCCAAACTGGTATAAGTGTATTAATGAATCACTTCGAAAATCCAATTTCTCAAAAGAAGATTTCTCTAAGGACGGATTCTTAGCAATACTACATATGAAACGTTCTGGTCACTTGTCATTATTACAAGATTTAGGTCTAAAAGAAGAACAATCGATTTATTTGGAAAACTATGGACATATCGGCCAAATTGACCAAATCTTATCACTTCACTTAGCACTACAATCTGGACAAGTTAAAGATGGCTCCATCGTATGTATGTTAGCAGCAGGTATCGGTTATGTATGGGCAGCTAATGTCATAAGATGGGGGTAAACCATGTCATTCTTTATTGATATTTTCATCTCAGGGTTCTTACAAAGCGCGCCTCTTGTGCTTGCCACATTCGCGATTGTATTAATCTTTAAAACGTCATTTACTACCAACTTTGCGCAAGGGATGATTGGTACGGTTGCGGCATTTGTTACAACCTACATCATCATGCCAATCCCAGATATTCAAGGAAATGTGGCTTCACCATCATTTTTAGAATATCTAGTGGCCATTTTAGCTGGTATTACTGTTAGCTTTATTTTCTCAATGATTATCGATGTTTTAATATTTAGGCATTCCAGATACTTAAATCCAGTAGGAAAACAAATCATTACAATGGGTGTTGTATTGGTAATTACTGGGGTATTACCTATATTATTTGGGATTTCAGACCGTTCATTACCAAGAATAGGTAGAAATCTTGAAGATACTTTCTTAGGAGATGTTCTATTAGGGATCTCTAAAGGGTTCAAAGCCATCGGTGTCAACGTTGGAATACACGTATTACTAGGCTTCATAATCAGTTTTCTTTTAATCTCAGTAATATTCATAGCACTTAAGTATACTAAATGGGGGCTTGGCGTTCGTGCTACAGCATCAAATGAAAAAGTTGCTAGCATGATGGGGGTCAACACAAAGTTCATTACGGCTATGAGCTGGGCGATTGCAGGTGGACTTGGAGCAGTTGCGGCAATTTTAATCTCTTCAAACAAGGGATCATTCGGAAACGTAACCACTTACTTCATGATTTCTGTTCAAGTTCAAGCATTCTTTGCGGCAATCTTAGGTGGATTCTCAACATTCTATGGACCAGTTGTTGGTGCAATCATTTTCTCAATATTGAATAACCTCTTCGGTGTTTATTTCAATCCATGGGGAACAACAGTCCTATATTTGACAATTATGACAGTCGTCTTATTCAAACCACTTGGGTTGTTTGGTAAGAAGATAGCGAAGAAGGTGTAGATATGGATAAAATACTAACAGTCATTAAAACTAAGTTAAAAAATCCTCTATACCAATTCATACTATTTGGATTATTGATGATTTTACTACCAGTCCTTTCACCATTCTTAAGTGTTACAACTGTCGATGCATTAGCTAAAACACTCGTATACTTCATTGTTGCACTTGGATTCTCACTATTGATTGGTTATGGTGGATTGGCTTCATTAGGTACTTCATCCTTTATTGCAATAGGAACATTCGTTGCCTATGCAGGGATTAACGTATTTGAATTACCGTTCTTATTAACCATTTTACTAGGTGTTGTCATTGCGATATTGTTCGGGTTAATCTTTGGGGTTGTATCACTTCGTATTGAAGGGATGTACCTTGCGATTGTAACACTTGGTCTTTCTGAGATCATGATTGAACTGTTTAAGAACTTTGACAAGTTTACTGGTGGGGTTTCAGGAACCACTTCAAAAGCTATCGAAATGTTTGGGTTAAGACTAACCTCAACTGAAACGCTCTATTTAGTCATTATTGCGGTTGTAGTAGCAATGATATTAACTTACAACCTGATTAACAGCCCATTTGGACGTGCATTGCTTTCAATCAAAAACAATGATTCAGCAGCACAAGCCATGGGGATTAGCATTATTAAGTACCGTTTGATTGCATTCATTGTTTCAACAGTTTATGCAGTAATCGGTGGAATTCTTTACATGGGATATATCCGATTCTCTATGGGATCTACCTGGGGACTAGCGATTTCTCTTAACATCCTAGCGGCAGTAGTCGTTGGTGGAGCTAAATCGATTTGGGGTGTATTACTAGGTACATTTATGATTTTCGGTATGGATTTGATTCTGTTTAAGAATATTCCATTCCTAGCGGATTCTAAGTTTGCGAATTTATCATTTGTAATCAGTGGGATATTAATTATCGTGGTAACGATGTTCTATCCAAACGGACTAGCAGGATTAATTAACGAACTTAAATTCAAGATAAAAAAACTAAAAATGAAGAAGAAGGTGGCAAAAGAACATGAAGAACAATAATAAAATGCTCTTAAGCTACTACAATCAACGTTTAGTAAGACTTGAAAAGAAAAGCAGTTATTACAAATTATATGGTGGAAAAAATCAGGCTAAGCAATTAGCAAGATTAGAAAAACAAATCACACGTTTAGAAGAAAAAGTCAATCAACTGACTCAAGTTCAAAAACAAGTGATTGATAAGCGCATCTTAGAACTTGAAAGCTTGATTAAGACTACTGAACTTGAGAGTACTAAGAAAGAACTCTTAAGTGAACTAGATTCATTAAAAGCTAGAGAGTCGTTACTAACAGATCAAAAGCATGTGCTGTCTTTATCACACTTAACAATGAAGTTTGGTGGGTTAAAAGCCGTGGATGACTTAAGCTTTGTCGTTAACCGTGGAGAAATATTTGGTCTAATTGGACCAAACGGTGCGGGTAAAACTACAGTATTCAACTGTATCACTCAGTTCTATAAACCAACATTTGGCGCAGTTTACTACACAAACCGTCACGGTGAAGTTGTAAACTTAACGGACTATAAAGTACATAACATTATAGATTTAGGAATCGCGAGAACATTCCAAAACGTTGAACTAGTATGGGAATTATCTGTAATGGATAACCTACTAGTGGGCGCTCACTCATTATTTACATCTGGATTCTTCACACAATTATTCCATTTGCCAAAAATGAAAAAAGAAGAAACCTTACTAAGGAATAAAGCGTTGGAAATCATTGAATCATTAGGGTTAACCCCTTTTAAAGACATGATTCCATATGGTCTACCTTATGGTGTATTGAAGAAAATCGAATTAGCCCGTGTCTTAATGACCAATCCAAGTTTAATTATCTTGGATGAACCAGCAGCGGGATTAAATGATTCAGAAACTAAAGAACTTGCACATACAATCAAAGAAATCAAGAACAAATACAACTTGACCATTATTCTTGTCGAACACGATATGGAACTTGTTATGGATATTTGTGACAGAATTTGTGCAATGTCATTTGGACAAAGACTCGCAATCGGAACACCTCAAGAAATTCAATCGAACAAAGATGTTCAAGTTGCGTATTTAGGAGGCGAATGATGCAAACTTTAGAGATTAAAGACTTAGTCATTGACTATGGCATCATCAAAGCCATTAAAAATGTCAATTTGAAAGTGGATAAAGGGACCATTGTTGCCATTCTAGGTGCCAATGGTGCAGGTAAAACAACACTCATTAAATCCGTATCAGGAGCCGTTAGAGTATCTTCAGGTAGTATTCTTTACAAGGGTGATAACATCACAAACAAAGATGCGCACATCATTGCAAAAAAAGGGATTTTACAATCTCCTGAAGGTAGAATGATTTTAAGAGGATTAACCGTAGAAGATAACTTATTGGTTGGGGCATACTCGCTTAAATCCTTAAAGCAAACTGTGATGGTGAATGGGGTTGAAACCACAAAAACCATCGGTAAAAAAGAGCGTATCGCTAAGTTACTAGAAGCAGTTTACGGTTATTTTCCAGTCTTAAAAGAAAGAAAGAAACAACAAGCTTCCACTTTATCAGGTGGTGAACAGCAAATGTTAGCAATAGGTAGAGCCTTAATGGGAGACCCAGAGTTACTATTACTCGATGAGCCATCCCTAGGATTGGCACCACTTATTGTAAGAGACATTTTTGAAATCATCACAAAGATTAAAGAATCCGGAAGATCCATCCTAATCGTTGAACAAAATGCTTATCAAACGCTAAAGATTGCGGACTATGCATACGTTCTTGAATTAGGAAAGATTAAGATTGAAGGTAAGGCACACGAGTTATTATCGAATGATGAACTAGTGAATGCGTACCTTGGACAAAAGAAATAAGGGACTTTTCCACTCAGTGGATAAAAATAAAAAAGGAGAATAGAAATGAGAAAATTAGTATTATTACTAGTAGTTGCGCTTCTTGGCATATCACTTGCAGCATGTAATGGCTCAAGAGAAATCAAAGTTCAAGGTGTTACAGCTACAGAAATCAAAGTCGGAAACACAGCTTCAAAAACTGGTGCATTCGCGGCAGTAGGTGTACCTTTCAGTGCAGCAATCGAGGCTGTATTTGAAGAATACAACAAAACTGAAGGCGTCGTTCAAAAGATTAAATACATCACATATGATGATGCAACTGATGCTTCAGTTGGTCAAACTAACACTAAAAAGTTAATTGAAGAAGACAAAGTATTCGCAATCGTTGGACACGTTGGAACAGGTACAGTTGGTGCAACATTACCATACATTCAAGAAAAAGGTGTACCAATGGTTTATGCGGCAACAGGTATCAATGATCTATATTTTGAAAAAGCTGAAGGAAATCCAATTTTCGCAGTTCAACCAATCTATAGAACTGACGGTAGAATCGCTTATGCAAGAGCAACTAACGAAGCTATCTTTGGAGCAAACAGAGATCAAAAATTAGCAGCTAACGCTAAGATTGGTGTATTATACACTAATGATGATGCGGGTAAGTCAATTCTTGCTGGTATTCAAGACGAAGCTAAATTAGCAAAGAATGAAGCTAACTTAATCGTTAAATCATTCTTATCAGACACTGTTGAATCAGTAGTTAAATCAATGTTAGATAGCAATCCAGATGTAATCATCGTTGCTGGTAACCAATTACCATTTAACGAAGCTTTAATCGCGCTTGATGACAACGACAACACTAAACCAGTTATCACTTCATACGTTAATACTAACGCATCAAGTATCACTGTTAGACCTTACGGTTTTGACATTTATGGTTCAGCTTGGATCGACATCATTGACCCTCAAGGTCTATATGGTTTCTCACAAGCTTATTGGGATTTCGTCGCAACTATGACAGCTGCAGGCTATGGTAATCCAAATGCTGCTGACAACTATACTGCAAACGCATTCGCAATGGCTGGTTATGTAGCCGCTAAAGTATTCTTAGCAGGTTTAGCTAACGTTGAAGGTGAATTAACATTCAAATCATTCATCACAGCTATGGAATCAAAACCAATCCAAGTTCCAATGGGTGGACAAATTGACTTCTCTGAAGGCAAACGTTGGGGTATTAGCTCAATGGCACTTTCTAAATTAGTGTACACTCCTGCAGTCGCAGACAATCCAGATACAGAAGCAAATGAAGCAAAAGCAGCTTCACATGCATTTATCAAAGTTAGAAACATCGAATCACTAGATCAAATTAAAGCAAAATAAGTTAAAATTGGGATTAAGGGAGCATTGTGCTCCCTTAACACCTTAACTTGAAAGAAGGGTCAATATGAAACAAGCAAAATACATTACTGTAGAAGAAATGATTGATTTAGTTAATCCACAAGACGAAATTGTCGTTGGAATGGCTGCTAATGAACCACAATTGTTTATGTCCAATCTTCACCTAGCTGCAGATAGAGTAGAAAAAGTCACAGTTACAAACTGCTTACCTATCTCTAATGCAGATTTCTTCATTGAAGAAAAATACCGTAGTAAATTCAATCTTGATGGTTGGTTTTATACTAACGTATTAAGAAAAGTACATCCTCATGGCAATATCTCGTTTATCCCAAACCACTTGCATTTAGCTGGCTATAAACGTTTATTTTATAAAAAACCTAGACTGTTCATTACCTCAGCAAGTATGCCTGATGAACATGGTTATGTGTCATTGTCAACTTCAAACGTTTATGAAAAGCAAATGGTTGAAGCTGCAGAAATCGTCATTTTGGAAGTTAATCCTAACTTTCCAAGAACGATTGGAGACCTTGAAGTTCATCTAAGTGACGTGGATTATTTGGTTAAAGCTGATTATCCAGTCCCAACCATTCCAGATGCTGAACCTAATGAAAAAGATATGATTATCGGTAGACAAATTGCTGATATGATTAACGATGGCGATACCATTCAATTAGGAATTGGTGGTATGCCAAATGCCGTAGCTAAGTCCTTATACGGAAAAAAAGATTTAGGTATTCACACTGAAATGTTCACAAATGAAATGATGAACTTGATTAAAGCTGGCGTTATCAATGGTAAAAAGAAAACTCTACACAGAAACAAGCATGTTGCATGCTTCGCGTATGGTACTAAAGAGCTTTACGACTTTATCAACAATAACCCAAGCTGCTGGATTTTAGATGGTAAGTATGTTAATGATCCCGCTGTTATCGGATTAAATGATAATCAAGTTTCAATCAATAGTACAATCGAAATTGATTTATCTGGACAATGCTGTTCAGAATCCATTGGAACCCAACAGTTCTCAGGAACTGGTGGACAATCAGATACTGCTGTTGGCGCACAAAACTCCAAAAATGGCCGTAGTTTTATCGCGCTTTACTCAACTGCAATGGTTAAGAACCCAGCAACAGGTGAAAGGGAAGAAGTTTCCAAGATTGTTACAATGTTAAAACCTGGGGCAGCTGTGTCACTATCTAGAAATGACGTCGACTATGTCGTTACTGAATATGGTATGGTTTCCCTAAGGGGCACCAATATTAGAGAACGCGCTAAACTCTTGATTTCAATCGCCCATCCTAAATTTAGAGAACAATTAACACAAGAAGCAATAAAGGCCGGCTATTTACATGAGTTATATCTCGATTAATAATAAAAAAGTATATTACGAAGTTGAAGGCGAAGGATTGGCGATTGTCCTACTAAATGGTATAATGATGTCAACTAAAAGTTGGCAACCTTTCGTAAATAGCCTTACAGCGAATAATAAACTGATACGTATCGACTTTTTTGATCAAGGACAATCTGAAAAATTGGTTGGAGAGTCTTATACACACGCGATTCAAGTGGATGTTGTTAAAGAAGTAATTGACCACTTAGGTCTCGATAAAGTATCTATCATAGGCATATCTTATGGTGGAGAAATCGCTATTCAATTCGCAATTAAGTATCCAGAAAATGTCGATAGACTCGTATTATTTAACACAGCAGCATATACAAGTCCTTGGTTAAAAGACATTGGGCGTGCTTGGATTGCGGCTGGAAGAACGAGAGACGGAGAAGCTTATTACAATACAGCTATCCCTGTCATTTATTCTCCGATGTATTATGAATCACATAAAGGCTGGATGGACAAAAGAAAAGAAGTTCTTGTCCCTGTTTTCTCAAATGAACTATTCCTTAATCAACTTGAACGACTCACATTATCGAGTGAATCATTTGATGTGAAAGATAAACTTAAATTGATTGAAGCTGAAACTTTAATCGTTGCTGCAGAAGAAGATTACTTAACACCTGTTGCGAACCAGGAGTATTTAGCATCCAATATTAAAAATAGTCACCTAATTAAAATACCTGGAGCAGGACACGCCTCAATGTATGAAAAACCATTATTGTTTACTGCCCTTTGCTTAGGCTTTATAAACACAAAGGATAAAACATATTCAATATAGGAGGATTTATAGTGGAAAAGAAACGACTCACTTTGAAAAACGGAGAGACTTATGCTTATTTAGAACAAGGCATGGGCGACAAAACAGTTCTCTTGATTCATGGAAATTTATCATCTTCAGTGTATTACAAGCCTTTATTCGAACGTTTTCCGGACTCTATTCGTGTAATAGCACCAGATTTAAGAGGTTTTGGCGATACAAGCTATCAAAACCCATTCAACAGTTTGAAAGAACTTGCGACAGATCTTCAACTTCTATTGTCAGAGTTGAAAATAGATAAAGCAGTTTTAGTTGGTTGGTCTCTTGGTGGTGGAGTTGCAATGGAATTTGCAGCACGATATCCAAAATCAACAGAAAAGTTAGTACTCATTAACTCAACGACTCATAAAGGGTATCCAATCTTTAAAAAGGATCAAAACAACGCACCAATTCTGACTGAAGGTTATCATTCGAAAGAAGATATGGCAAAGGATCCAATCCAAGTCAAACCCATATTAGAAGCTTTAGCTACTGAAAATGCATTTTTCATGTCGTATATCTATGATTTGACAATTTATTCAAATCAAAAACCAAGTCCAGAAGATGCTAAATTATACATCTCGGAGACATTAAAACAACGTTGCTTGGTAGATGCTGACTATGCTTTAGCTTGTCTAAACATGTCTGATATGAATAACTTGTACACAAAAGGTGACAATACGATTAATAACATTCATACGGATGTATTGATGTTTTGGGGGAATCTAGATAAGACAGTTCCTGAATACATGGTATTAGATAACCTTAAAGCTATCCCGCATGCGAAATATGTCAAGTTTGAAGACTGTGGTCATTCACCATTAGTAGACAAACCAGATGAATTAGCACTAGAAATTCTTAAATTCATAGCATAAAAAATGCCTCAACAAGTCATCCTTGTTGAGGCTTTTATCTTATTTATCATTATATCCGATTGCTTGGTGTGTACCGTCGCAAAATGGCTTATTTTTGGATGCGCCACAGCGACACAACGATACTTTCGGTTTTTGTTCATAATGGGTATCACCATCATAAACCTTGACATCTCCACTAACTGAAAGTGGACCAGAAACACCTTTAATTTCATTTTGCATTACTGCGATTTCTGGATCATTTATCATATGGTCTGTTTGCTTTCCATATGGTGCTTGAAGGGTTCCATCAAAAAAGGTTTTGTGTGTTCCATCGCAGTATGGAGCATTTTTACTCTTTCCACAACGGCATAAATATGTCGTTTCAGCATTAGGATAATCCTTAATCTTTACCACTTCAGTCTTACCATCTACAACAGTAAGTTTCTTTTCAGTTAATGGAATTCTACCAATAACTTTGTAAGGACCGTCTTTCATTATTTCAATTTTCATAGTACTACCTCCTTATAATCATTATACATCGTAAAAGAATTTTCGAACCACATTTATTTATAAATGTATGTTTCTTTGTTATAATATAGATAGAGGAAGGCGAGGTACTAGCAATGTCAGCAGAATTTGAAAAAAACCTGTTTACAGAAATGTCTATTCAACCCCCTGTCGAATTTCAAGATAGTAAAGATGAATATAAAAAACTCATGATGGCATATTACGCAGCAATGAGAGAAGTTCAGACGAAATTCGAAATCTTAAATGACGAGTTAAACTTAAGACACAGCCGAAATCCGATTGAGTTTATTAAAGTAAGAATTAAAAAAAGCCAAAGCATTTTGGATAAATTGAGTAGATACGGGCTAGATAAGACACTTGATAACCTTAAGCAAATTAATGATATCGCCGGTGTACGTATTGTATGTACTTACGTAGACGATATATACGAGATTGCCAACATGTTTGTTAGACAAGATGATGTCACACTTGTTCAAATCAAAGATTATATCAAAAAACCAAAGCCCAACGGCTACAGAAGCTTGCACTTGACCATTGAAATACCGGTCTATTTTAGCGATTCTAAGCGAAAACTTCGTGTAGAAGTGCAAATTAGAACGATTGCGATGGACTTTTGGGCAAGTCTTGAACATGATATGAAATATAAAAAAGACTTAGATATATTACCAGCGCTAAAAGAAGAGTTGAAACAATGTGCAGAGGTTATTGCTGATACAGACATCCGTATGCAAAAGATCAAAAATAGATTGGATGAAGGTAATCAAGCTCCTATAGAAAAGAGTGAGAATAGCTTATGATAAATGTGTTTACACCCCTTACAATTAAGGACTTAAAACTAAAAAATCGCATCGTAATGCCTCCCATGTGCATGTATAGCAGTGATGATACGGGAATGGCAACTGACTTTCATGTTGTTCACTACGCCACAAGAGCCATTGGACAAATTGGGTTGATTTTCGTTGAGTCCACGGGCATCGAACCGGATGGCAGAATCACCAGTAACGACTTAGGTATTTGGGAAGAAGATCACGTTAAAGGTTTACGATGGATTACTAAGCAAATTCATGCTCACAATGCCTATGCGGGCATTCAAATCAATCATGCAGGCAGAAAATCCAAGGCTGCACTTGTTAAAAAAGCCCCAAGCGCGATTGCATTTGGGGAGTATGAAGAGCCAAAAGCACTTACCGTCGACGAAATTAAAGATATTATTGAATCCTATAAGAACGCTGCACGACGTGCAAATGAGGCCAATTTTGATGTATTAGAAATTCATGCAGCTCATGGCTACTTAATTCACGAGTTCATTTCACCATTATCCAATACTAGAACTGACGCCTATGGTGGGTCTATGCATAATAGAAGTCGTTTCCTACAAGAAGTCATTGACGCGGTTCGCTCAGAGTGGCCACAAGATAAGCCTATTTCGCTTAGAATTAGCGCTGAAGATTACGTTAAAGAGGGCATTCATCCTCAAGAATGGGCAGATATCATCAAGACTTTACCAAGAGGTTCCATCGACATTGTTCATGTCTCCTCGGGTGGACTTGTACCATTTAAGATAGATGATTATCCGGGCTATCAATTAAGTTTTGCTAAAAAGATTAAAAAAGAAACAGGATTGATCGTCATTGCAGGTGGACTTATTGAAGATCCAATTATGGCAAATGGAGTTTTAGAGTCCAACGAAGCAGACTTAATCTACTTTGGACGTCTTTCACTAAGAGATCCTTACTTCCCATTAAGATTTGCAAGTCGTCTTCGAGAAACCATTGAATGGCCAGAACAATATATTAGAGCCAATAAGAACATGAACTAAAGCCATTTAGAATCCTACTAAATAGGCTTTTTTTCTTGCATTTAATCCAATGTTGATGTATGATATTACTGTACCCCCTAGTGGGGGGGGTGAAAGGTGAGCGTATGACACATAATAAAGCACTTAAAACACTAAAAATCACAAAAGGTCAAATCGAATCTGTTATTAAGATGATTGAAGATCAAAGATACTGTATTGACATTTCTAATCAAATCCAAGCTTCCATGGCGCTTTTGAAGAAAGCTCAAAAACAAGTTATCACAGAACATTTGAACCATTGTGTGAAGGAATCTTTTGAAAACAATAATGCAGAAGAAAAAATCAAAGAAATAGAAGTTCTTTTAGATAGGGTGATCGGATGAAGAAAAAAACATTCTTAGTTGAAGGAATGACTTGTGCATCTTGTGTAAATGCAGTTGAAAGACAAACGAAAAAAGTCGAGGGTGTACAATCTGTTTCAGTTAATCTTATAACCAATCAAATGGAAGTAACTTTTGACGACTCTAAAACCTCAGTTGACGATATTGAAATAGGTGTTAAAAAAGCTGGTTATAAAGCGGTTTTGATGCAAAAAGAACTCTCATATACTGTGGAAGGTATGACTTGTGCTGCTTGTAGTAAAGCAGTTGAACGGGCAGCTAAAAAAACCGATGGAGTCATACAAGCCGACGTCAACTTAATGACTGAAAAACTCGTAGTTAAGGTTGATCCAAACGAATTTAACGCATCTGACTTAAGTAAGAAAGTCTCTATTGCTGGGTATAAGTTGATTCAAGAACAAACCACTGATATTCACCAACACAAAAAGGAACAAGAAATCAAAATCCTTAGACTAAAAGTCATATTAGCAGCACTATTTACGTTACCATTATTGTACATATCGATGGGACACATGATTGGATTACCATTGCCAACGATTATCATGCCACATGAGGAACCATTCAATTTTGCGCTAATTCAATTGATTCTAACCTTACCAGTGGTAATCATTGGGTATAAGTTTTATACAGTTGGATTCAAAACACTTGTCTTAAGAAACCCTAACATGGATTCATTGGTTGCTTTAGGAACATCAGCCGCATTTTTATATGGTGTATATACCTTATTTGAAATTGGTCTTGGTATGACCCATTCTGCGGATTTATATTTTGAATCTGCAGCTGTAATCATCACGATGATTTTACTAGGTAAATACTTTGAATCCGTATCAAAGGGTAAAACGTCAGAAGCAATCAAGAAAATGATGGATTTAGCACCGAAAAATGCAACTGTAGTCGTAAATGGTTTAGAACAAGTCATTAAAATTGAAGAAGTTCAAACTGGAGATATTATAAAAGTTAAACCCGGAGAGAAGATGCCAGTAGATGGCATCGTAATCGAAGGAAATACCTCGGTAGATGAGTCGATGTTAACTGGAGAATCCATACCAGTTGAAAAAACAACAGGAGATGTCATAATCGGTGCCAGTGTGAATAAAAATGGGTCAATCTTTTATAAAGCGACCAAGGTCGGAAAGGATTCAACACTCGCTCAAATCATCAAGTTGGTCGAAAATGCTCAAACAAGTAAAGCCCCAATTGCAAAACTTGCAGATAGAATATCTTCAGTGTTCGTTCCTGTTGTATTAGTTCTAGCAATCATCACATTCGGATTCTGGATGCTTATGGGAGAATCATTTGAGTTTTCGATGAAAACAATGATTGCAGTATTGGTTATCGCTTGCCCTTGTGCCCTTGGATTAGCTACGCCTACCGCTATTATGGTTGGTACGGGAAAAGGTGCAGAATATGGAATCCTTATTAAAAGCGGAGAATCTCTTGAAAAAGCTCATAAAATCACCGCTGTTGTTTTAGATAAAACCGGAACGATTACTAATGGCAAACCTAAAGTGACCGATGTTCTAACCTCCGGTCAGTATCATGAAGACCAATTAATACAATGGGTCGCTAGTGCTGAATCACAGAGCGAACATCCTCTAGGCGAAGCAATCCTATCCTATGCGAAAGAAAAAGGGTTTGGATTAAAGAAAACCGAACAATTTGAAAATATTCCTGGTAAGGGCATCAAGGCAGTAATAGATGATAAAAGACTTTTAATCGGAAATGATAAAATCTTACTCGATAAAAAGATCAAACTAGGTCAACTAAAAGTCATATCGGATGAACTATCTTCAAAAGGCAAGACCGTAATGTATGTGATAATTGATGAAGTCTTATCGGGGCTAATCGCCGTACAGGATACAGTTAAGGAAACTTCCATACAAGCTATTGAACAACTTAAAGCCCAAAACATAGAGGTTTACATGCTTACTGGAGACAATCAAAAAACCGCTTCAGCAATTGCATCTGTTGTGGGAATTAAAAATGTATACTCCGAAGTATTACCAGATCAAAAGTCCGAAATCGTTATGAAACTTCAATCTGAAAAACATCATGTGGCGATGGTTGGAGATGGCATCAATGATGCAGTAGCACTGGCGCAATCCGATGTTGGATTTGCCATAGGTTCAGGCACGGATGTTGCGATGGAATCTGCAGATATCGTATTGATGAAGAGCGACTTAAGAGATGTGAGCATCGCCATCGAGTTGTCGAAAAAAACCATCAAAAACATTAAAGAAAATCTGTTTTGGGCATTCATTTATAACATATTAGGAATTCCAGTGGCTATGGGTATTCTATACCTTTTTGATGGCCCACTGTTAAACCCAATGCTTGCTGGAGCAGCGATGAGTTTTTCAAGCGTCTCTGTTGTACTAAACGCATTAAGATTAAAAAAGTTTCAACCAAAGAAAGGATAAACATATGAACCAAACATTATTTATCACAGGCATGAGTTGCCAACATTGTAAAAGACATGTGACTGATGCATTGAAGTCATTAGAAGGTGTTAACGAAGTAGAAGTAAGCCTTCCTGAGAATAAAGCAGTTATCAAAGTGGATAGAGCACTTAGCTTTGATACATTAAAAGCTTCCATCGAAGAAGTTGGTTATACACTTACTAAAGTCGAAGACCAAAGAGGTGAATAAATCACCTTTTAACGACCTAAATCGTCTTATTTAAAACGACTACATATCAAACAAATATGTACGTTAAGGTGTGTTCACACCTTTAGTCCCTATCCATAAGGCATCGGGATTACCTTTTCGAATCGTGTTTAGTGAGGCATTTTGATCTGCACGCTTAAAACGGCTGTTTTAAGTTTATTGATCATGATGCCTTTTTGACTCTTATATAACCCTCTTTTAACTCTAACACGAGAAAAATCATCCTTTACGAACTCATCTTGGTCTAGATAAGATGATTTTGAAGTGTAAGCTTCATTAATCACTTGGGTCTTTATACCAATTTGTTCAGCTAAATAGCTAATCCGGTCTCTTAATCTAGCGATTGGGATATTTTTCGTCGCTTCATCAACTTTACGAATGATCATTTGAGCTTGTGTCGTACTTAAGTAACGATAGTGTTGATTGTTTTTCAGTAATTGATAGTTTTCGCTGTAAGACAAATAACCCTTTGTTTGGCATAGAAAAACACCTCCATAACTTCAATTATAGAGATGTTCTTATCTATCGCTTCATAACGATGTAATCCATGCATCGTTTTTTTAATTTGTCTACTAAATAGGGGTCAGTCTAATCTCAATTCGCTTTAATTTATGTAGGAATTGTCATTAGAAGCAGTTTCGGTTGCCATAATTTCATCGATCGCTTTTAGTACCGTGGCCATATGGACTTCATAACTTTCAAGGTTATCTTTATCACCTGCAAAGTGAATGCCGATTAGGTTACCAACAGTGTCAAACATCGCGCCACCACTGGAGCCTTGGCCTAGAGCGGCTGTGGTTGAAAAGGAATCACAACCAGTAGCACATAACGTACTTGGCTTTTCGGGGTCAGGTTTTAGGAATACTGAATAATCAAGATCTTTTATGAAACCTACTTTATATTGGTTAAAGTTTTGAACACCACCAGGTGATCCAACTGAAAATACGGTTTGATTTAGATAAATTGGGACTGCAGTTTTTGTAGTAAATTGATCATCATCTAGTACAACTAACGTTTCTCTTGAAATCAGTTTTACAATTGCGATATCGGTTTTTTCTGTATAGGTACCCACTAAGGTTGCTTGAGTATCCATTCTCGCTGAATCATAGTATATATCGAAAATAGAATAACCGTGTACAACGTGATAGTTTGTTAATATATAGTATGTATATTCGATGTAATCATCACCAATCAAAGGGTCGATGGTTTCTTGTGTACTATCATAGATAACACCGGAACCCCAAGCCACACATTCTGTTCTAAAACCAATTCTATTGCAGCTGTGAATGCCGACAACACTTTGTTTCTTTTCTTCTACAATCGCCATATCAAGAGATTTAAATGCATTGCCAGAAACAGAGCTTTCTAAAGATTTAACTGTTTCATTACGCATATACTCTATTGATTGGATATTGAATGTTTTGTTAGGGACATTAGGTTCAAATTGAATTTCATCCGTGAAACTCACTTTAATGGTTTTCTTGTCTTTAACTACATTAAATTCCGTGTAAGTCTTGTCGGATATTTTAATGGAAACCAATTCGTTTTCATCGACATATTTGATTACCAAATCGAATCGATAAGTATCTTCTTCGACATAACTGATTGTGAAATCAGTCACTTCAGGCTCACTCTTTATTTGATCAACTAAAGAATCAAAAAACTTGTAAGTTTGCTTTGCGGCAGTCTCATATATGGTATCTAATTTAACGCCTTCTATTTGAATATCAACAAATTTACTTGTGACATATAAAAGTAGAAGCACGATGAATGTATTGCGAATGACAGCAAAGAATTTTTTCATAAAATCACACCTTTTTTAAAAGATTCAGGTTAATCTTTTTTACTAATTATATTATATCATTTTTGAATGAGATATAGACAAAATACCATAAATTCCAAAAAAAGGGTAAAAACATTTACAAATAACGTAGTTATGCTATAATTAAATAGGCTTAGGAGGAAATTATATGAAATTTGAAAAAATATCAACCAATCGTGCAAAATTTACATTTGAAGTAACCCCTCACGAATTCGAACATGGATTAGACCATTCATTTGAAAAGGCAGTTCAAAATGTTGAAGTTAAAGGGTTTAGAAAAGGCAAAGTTCCAAGAACTATATTCGAACAAAAATTTGGTGTAGAATCATTATATGAAGATGCATTAAACCATGTTATTGGTCACTTATATCAACACATTTTCGATGAAAAATCAATCGTTGTTGTTGGTGAACCACAAATAGATTTAGACTTTAATTCAATCAAAAGAGGCGAATCTTTTGAATTATCAATTATTGTCCCAATCAAACCAGAAGTTGTTTTAGGCGACTATAAAGGCGTAGAAGTTAAAGCTAAAGATTTAGTTGCCACTGACAAAGAAGTAGACCAAGAAATCCAAGGTTTATTAAACCAAAATGCTTCATTAGAAGCCAAAGAAACTGACATTCTTGAAGAAGGCGACACTGCAATCTTTGATTTTGAAGGTTCAGTAGACGGCGTTCCATTTGATGGTGGTAAAGCTGATAACTACGAACTAGTAATCGGTTCAAACCAATTCATTCCTGGTTTTGAAACAGGTATGTTAGGTATGAAGATTGGTGAAACAAGAGACGTTAACGTTAAATTCCCTGATCAATACCAAGCAGAAAACTTAGCTGGCAAAGATGCTGTATTTAAGGTAGTATTACATGAAATCAAGATCGCTAAAGGTGAAACCCTAAACGATGAATTCGTAGCTAACTTAAAACGTGATGGTATCAATACAGTTGAAGAACTAAAAGCTGATGTGAAAAAATCCATTGAAGCTAGAAAAGAAACTCAAGAAAATGACCGCATTGTTGGATCAGCAGTTAAGTTTGCTTGCGATAATGCAACAGTAGACATTCCTGAAGAAATGATCGAACAAGAAATCAAACAACTTAGATCAAACGTAGAAAACCAAGCTAAACAATACAAGATTGATTTTGAAATGTTTGTCCAATTAAACGGATTAACTATGGAACAATTCAATACTGAAATGGCTAAACAAGCTAAAGACAGAGTATTGACAAGCTTAGTAATCGAAGCAGTAGCTCAAAAAGAAAACTTAACGGCATCTGAAGAAGAAATCAATGCTAAGTATCAAGAAATTGCAGATATGTATAAATTAACCGTTGAACAAGTTAAAGCTCAACTAGATGTTACAGCAATCGTGAATGAAGTTTCATTCAATAAAGCAATCGATTTATTGGCTGCAAGCGTTAAAGAAGTTTAATTTAGAATTACCAATTTAATAAGTATAAGGACACTCGCGTGTCCTTTATTTAAAAAACACATTTGGCACTCAAGTGTTTCGATTGCAAATTGTGATTAGTTACAGTATAATACTGGTATACAAATGAATTGATTTGTATAATAGAAAATAAGAGGTGATACGATGGAAAACAAAAACTTACCCGCTATTGTTGTACGGGGCATCGTTCCGATTCCTAACAATGATTTTAGAACTGAAATTGGTCGTTCAATCTCATTTAAGGCTTTGGATGAATCAGAAAATTCTTTTGGCAACTATATATTAATACTAATTCAAAAGAATCCACTCATTGAAAATCCAACTCCTGCTGATATTGAAGAATATGGCGTGTTGGCCAAAACCACGATGAAATTAAAATTACCAAATGGCAATTTAAAAGCGAAGTTTAATATTGTTTCAAGAATTAAAGTTAAAGACTACTTTTTAACTTCTCCATTCTTTGTAGCCGAATACGAAGAAGCAGAAACAATCAGTGGTGATGTTGATGAAGAAATGACACTCGTTCGTATGGTTATGAACGATGTAATTACAAATCAAAATCTAGTTTTAAACAACGCACAAGAAATTGTTAGAACCGTTCAATCTGGACTAACAACTGAAAAACTAGTAGATACAGTTGTTTTTGGTCTCAAAGGTAACGAACAAGACAAATACAAATACATCAAAGAATTAAAACTAAATCAAAGATTAAAACTCGTATTAGAAGATATTGCGAAACAAAAAATGGTCTCTGAACTTGAACAACACATCAATGAAGAAGTTAAACGCTCAATTGATGAATCTCAAAAAGAGTACTATTTAAGAGAAAAAATGCGCGCTATCCAAAATGAACTTGGCGATAAAGCACGTAAAGAAGACGAAGTAGATGAATTAAGAGATAAAATTCTTAAAGCAAAAATGCCGAAAGAAATTGAAGAGAAAGCACTTCAAGAATTGGCAAGATATTCATCCACGCCACCAGCTATGGCAGAATCTGGGATTATCAAAACATATCTAGATTTCTTAGTAGCGCTTCCGTGGAAGAAATCTTCTAAAGACTCTAATGATCTTAACAAGGTTCAAGAAAAACTGGACAAGAACCACTACGGATTATCAACGGTTAAAGACCGTATCATCGAATATCTAGCCGTTAAAATAAAGACTAGACGTAATCCACAAACCATTCTTTGCTTAGTGGGTCCTCCAGGGGTTGGTAAAACAAGTTTGGCAATTTCAATTGCAGATGCACTTGGAAGAAAATTTGTTAAACAATCACTAGGTGGTGTCAGAGATGAATCAGAGATTCGTGGGCATAGACGTACTTATATTGGTGCGCTTCCAGGTCGTATTTTAAATGGCATGAAAGCAGCTGGGACTGTAAACCCTGTATTCTTACTCGATGAAATTGATAAAATGAGTTCAGATTATAAAGGTGACCCTGCCTCTGCAATGCTAGAAGTACTTGATCCTGAGCAAAATGCTAAATTCTCAGACCACTATCTAGAAGAAAACTATGACTTATCACAAGTTTTATTCATTACAACAGCGAACTATCTTGAGAATATCCCTGCGCCTCTTAGAGACCGTATGGAAATTGTGGAGCTATCGAGTTACACTGAGTATGAAAAGTTCAATATTGGAATCAACCATTTAATTCCAAAACAATTGAAGGCTCATGGTATTACGGATAAGGAATTCTCTATTACAAATGATACTTTATACTACATCATTAGACACTACACAAGAGAAGCTGGTGTTCGTGAATTAAACCGCTTTATTGGGACATTAATCCGTAAAGGTATCAAGGAAATACTGATGGATAAAAAGACCACTATTGATGTGAACATGGAAAACGTAGAGCACTACATAGGTAAACCTAGATTCTCTCATAATTTAGCGGATGTAACAGACCAAATCGGGGTTGCAACTGGCTTAGCTTACACACAGTTTGGTGGAGATACCCTTTCAATTGAAGTTACATTCTTTAAAGGAAAAGGCGCATTATCATTAACTGGTAAGCTTGGAGATGTTATGAAAGAAAGTGCGATTACAGCTCTATCTTATGTGAAATCTAATGCAGAGAAATTTGGAGTTGATCCACAATTCTTTGACACACATGACATTCACGTTCACGTACCAGAAGGTGCAACACCAAAGGATGGACCGTCTGCTGGTATCACAATCACAACTGCTATTTTATCTGCAGTATCCAATAAAAAGATTAGAAAAGATGTTGGTATGACAGGTGAAATGACCCTTCGTGGCTATGTACTTCCAATCGGTGGATTGCGTGAAAAATCTATTGCGGCTCACCGTAGTGGATTAAAAACAATCATCATTCCTAAAGAGAATGAAAAAGACATTGAAGACATTCCAGTAGAAGTCAAAGATGCCATTAAAATTATTCCGGTATCGAACATTTCAGAAGTGTTTGAAATCGCATTCTTATAACGTTAAAGTCTGCAAAACGCAGACTTTTTCTTTTTAAGAAGATAATTCGGGCAAATAAGAAATATTCCTTTTATATTGAGAGGCGATTTGGTATAATAGTTAAAGAAATGAGGATTATCAATGTTAACGATTAAATCAGCTGAATTCATTAAAAGTGGCACAGATGAGACACATTACCCTGACCCATTAAAGACAGAATACTTATTATTGGGGCGTAGTAATGTGGGGAAAAGTTCCCTTATCAACGCACTTTTAAACAGAAAAAACTTAGCTAGAACATCCAGAGAACCTGGTAAAACAGTAACGCTTAATTTCTTCTTAGTTAACGAAGCGTTTTATATTGTGGACGCCCCTGGTTATGGTTATGCGCGTAGAAGTCGCACCATAATCGAGTCATTTCAAAAAATGATTACAAGGTATATTCAAAAGCGTAGTTCATTGAAACGAATCTTTCTTTTGGTCGACATGAAGGTCGGTGCAACTGTAGATGATGTTGAAATGTTTAAATACTTGCAAAGATTTGGATTTGAAGTGGTTGTTATCCTTACAAAAATCGATAAGTGTAACCAATCAGAAAAAGCAAAGAACCTTTTAAAAATTAAACAAGATTTAGAAAATGCAGAAATACTGATGATTCAAACATCAAGTGAGACAAAACGAGGTATTGACAAAATACTTGAACTATTCGAGGAGGATTTAAATGAATAAAGTAATCATTATGGCAGATTCAACCTGTGATTTAACTCAAGAACTTTTATCATCTAGACAAATTGAACTTATCCCGCTTTATGTTAACTTCGGTGAGCAAAGCTATAGAGATGGTGTTGATATTCAAACAGAAGAATTGTATCAAAAAGTTGAAGAACTAGGATACTTACCTAAAACAAGTGCGATTTCGCCTGGGGATTTCATCGTAAGATTTGAACCATACATTGAACAAGGTTATGACATTGTCATGTTAACAATTGGTTCAAAACTATCTGGGACTTATCAAGCAGCTTTAGTCGCTCAATCTAATTTTGATGAAGGCAGAGTTCAAATCATCGATACTCAAAACTTGTCATCTGGTGGCGGTTTATTAGCTCTTAAAGCCTGTGATTTTAGAGATAAAGGATTGTCAGCTTCAGAAATAAAAGCCGAAGTAGACAAATTAGTTCCACGTGTAAGAAGTCAGTTTGCTATCCAAACCATGGAGTACTTGTACAAAGGTGGTAGATGTAGCGCACTATCAATGTTCTTAGGCAGTGTATTATCAATCAAACCAATCATTCAAGTGAATAATGGTAAACTGGATGTATATAAAAAGTCAGTTGGTAAAATGACAAGAGCGTTGGATCAAATGCTTGAAGATTATTACGAACTATTTGATAAAGTAGATAAAGATTATGTGATGATTACACATTCGTTGGCGGATAAATCTGCAGCCTATATGAAAGAACATATTCAAAATCATGGCAAACTTCCAAAAGCATTATTGGAGACAACCGCGGGGTGTGTCATTTCAACACACTGCGGAAAAGGGACAATTGGAATTTTATACATTTTAACAGAGTAGAAATCATTTACAATAAAGTAGTTTTGTGTTATCATTTATAAAACGAAGAATAGGAAGAGTAAGCAAAGTAGTTTTAAAGAGACAGATTGGTTGGTGGAAAATCTGAGATGAACTTGCTGAAGGTAGCCTTGGAGTTGATGTAGTGAACTAGAGTAACTATATCCGGTAAAGCCCGTTATCGCTAATGAAGTGCTACTAGCAATAGTAGAATTAAGGTGGTACCACGATCAATCGTCCTTAAGAACCCAGTGTTCTTAAGGATTTTTTTATTAGGAGGCGTCAAATGGACAAAATAGCAACTAAAAGACTTTTACTCAGGCCATTAAAGAATGATGATGCATTAGATGTTTTTGAATATGCAAAACTTGAAAACGTCGGACCTGATGCAGGGTGGACGCCCCACAAATCACTCGAGGAATCCAAACGAGTCCTTGAATGGATGATAGGCACAAATGAAGTCTATGCGATTTATCATCAAGAGGATGAAAAAGTCATTGGAACCATAGGACTCCATAAAAAAGACTATCCTATGCATCAAGCAGAAATAGGTTATGTGTTACATCCTCTATATTGGAATAGAGGGTATATGACAGAAGCCGTGACAGCATTAATTACATATGTGTTTGAAGAAACTGATATCACATTACTACATTGTGCTCATTTCAATGATAATGAACGCAGTCAAAGAGTTATTAATAAATCCGGGTTTAATAAAGTTAAAGAAGAACTGAAAACAATCACTTTACACGGGTTTTCAATTACCAAACAAAGTGTCAAATATGAATTACCAAAATCGAATTATGAAAGGAAGATGCTACCATGGCAACAACATTAGAAACAAAATACAATCACTTAGAAGTAGAAAAAGACCTTTATAAATTTTGGGTTGAAAAAGGCTATTTTAAGGCAACTGGTCAGAAACAAAACCCATTTACAATTGTGATTCCGCCACCAAACGTTACAGGAAAACTCCATTTAGGACATGCTTGGGATGGTACTTTACAAGACATAATTATCCGTAGGAAACGTATGCAAGGCTATGACGCTTTATTCTTGCCAGGTATGGATCATGCAGGGATTGCTACACAAGCTAAAGTCGATGAACGATTGAAAAAGTCTGGGATTTCACGTTATGATTTGGGTAGAGAAAAATTCTTGGAACAAGCTTGGGCTTGGAAAGATGAATATGCCAACCACATCAAGAATCAATGGGGTGTTTTAGGATTGTCCTTAGATTATTCAAGAGAACGTTTTACCTTAGATGATAAGTTATCAGAAGCGGTTGGACACGTGTTCGTTTCGCTTTATAACAAGGGGTTAATCTATCGCGGCAACCGCATCATAAACTGGGATGTTGAGGCCAAAACTGCGCTATCAAACATTGAAGTAGAATTTGTTGAAACTAAGAGCAAACTATATTATTTTAGATACACATTTACCGATCAAAGTGGTTACTTAGTAATTGCGACCACACGACCTGAAACCATGTTTGCTGACCAAGCATTAATGGTTCATCCAGACGATCCAAGATACCAAGCTTTTATAGGTAAAAAAGTATTCATTCCTAATACAAACGTGGAAATTCCTGTTATTGCAGATGACTATGTAGATATGACATTTGGTACTGGGGTTGTTAAAGTTACACCTGCCCATGATCCTAATGACTTTGAAGTTGGAAAAAGACATCATTTAGCGATGCCTCTTTGTATGAACGAAGATGGTACAATGAACGAAATGGCTTTACAATACAAAGGACTAGAACGTTTTAATTGTCGTAAACAATTGGTTCAAGATTTAGAGGCGGCTCATCTTGTAGAAAAAATTGAAGACTATGAAAACAGCGTTGGTCACTCTGAACGTACTGGAGTTGTAGTTGAACCTAGACTTTCTCTACAATGGTTCGTTTCGATGAAACCACTAGTAGAACAAGCCTTAGAATTATCAACAACTGAGTTTGTCCCAAAACGTTTTGACAAAGTCTATAAGAACTGGTTAGCAAACATCGAAGACTGGTGCATTAGCCGTCAATTATGGTGGGGACACCGTATACCTGTTTGGTATAAAGGAGATGAAGTAGTCGTATCAGTCACTAAACCAGGTGATGACTACATTCAAGATGAAGATGTTCTTGATACATGGTTCTCAAGTGCATTATGGCCATTTTCAACATTAGGTTGGCCAGAAGAAACAGAAGACTATAAGAAGTATTACCCAACACAAGTTTTAGTTACTGGGTATGATATTATCTTCTTCTGGGTAGCAAGAATGCTATTCCAAGGCATTGAGTTCACTAAACAATCACCATTCAAAGAAGTTCTAATCCACGGGTTGGTTCGCGATGAAACTGGTAAAAAGATGAGTAAGTCATTAGGTAATGGTGTGGATCCAATGGATGTTTCTAATACCTATGGAACAGATGCTTTAAGATATTTCTTATCCACTAACGCTGCCCCAGGACAAGACTTAAGATATGAAACTGAAAAAGTAGAATCGAGTTGGAACTTCATTAATAAACTGTGGAACATTGCCCGTTTCATCGATATGAATCTTGATGATGTTTCAGATATGTATGATGAAGCCTCATTAACTATATTTGATAGATGGATTTTAACTCGTCTAAACAGTGTAATTGAAGAATCTGATTTAAACTATGAAAAGTATGAGTTTGGTGAAGTTTCACGCACACTTTACAATTTCATTTGGGATGAATTTGCAAGCTGGTATGTTGAGATTGCAAAACTTTCTTTAAGAGATCATCGTAAAGAAAATACTCAAAAAGTTCTTATATATGTTTTAAAACAAATCTTAAAACTCTTACACCCATTTATGCCGTTTGTAACAGAAAGACTATATCAAAGCATCTTGAAAGAAGAGACGATTGTCACTGCTCCATGGCCAGTAGTTAAACCGATTGAAACCAAGAATTCAATGTCCTTAATGCAAACCATCACGGAAATGATTACGAAAGTAAGACAATTAAGACAAGAGATGTCGATTACACCTTCTAAACCATTGAAAGTGGAGATTGTTTCAAACATCAATGAGCTCAATGACGTAACTGACATGTTAAGTGCGTTCTTAAAAACAAGTGAACTAAGTATATCCTCTAAGTTAACCATCAAAGAAGAAACCATCTTAATCACTGGTAGTGGGTATGAACTATATATTTTAAAGAGCGACATTATCTCTGTTGAAGAAGAACAAAAGAAACTTCAAAAAGAGCTAGAGTTCCTTGAAAAAGAGCTTACTCGTGTTAAAAATATGTTAAGTAATGCTAACTTCTTAGAACGTGCTAAGCCTGAAAAGGTTTTAGAAGAAAAGAATAAACTTGAAAACTATCAAACACAGTATGATAGCATCAAGAAAAGATTGGGTTAATATGTTTAACACCATCAAAGAGGCAGTAAACTGGATTGAAAGACAAGTGAAGTTTAAGCCGAAAACAGACTTAACAAGAATGCATCTTGCGACAAAACTGCTAGGAAATCCAGAAAAAGATTATCAGATTATTCATGTAGGGGGAACAAACGGCAAAGGGTCTGTTTGTTCTTACCTATCGTCGGTTCTAGTCAAACATAAAAAAGTTGGAACCTATACATCACCCTATATTATCAAGTTTAATGAACGTATTAAAATCGACTTAGAGATGATTACGGATGAAGAACTTTTAACTGAAATTAATGAAATATATGAGTTTAATGAAAGATATTTCGAGCTGTATGAGGAAAGACTCTCTTTCTTTGAGTTAGTTACATTGATTGCATTTAAGTATTTCAGTAAAAAGAAAGTCGAAGTTGTGGTTTTAGAAGTTGGGATTGGCGGTTTATTGGATGCAACCAATGTTGTTCAAGCAGATTTAGCAATCATTACAACGATTGGCTTAGATCACATCGAGCAACTTGGAAATACATTAGAATCTATCGCAAAGAACAAACTTGGTATTGTTAAAGATAATACGCCATTAATTACATCGGCTGATAAATCATTGTATCCGCAATTTAAAGCCCACTGTGATGCGGTTAAAGTTCCACTATATATGATTGATTCTGAAGAGATAGAAGTTGTTTCAAATAACCCATTACGTTTTTACCACGATGGGACCATTTTTGAAACGCCCTTATTAGGATTACATCAAGCCATTAATGCGACAGTTGCGATTACAGCGATTGAGTATTTATATCCTGAAATACCACAAAGCGATATTGCCGATGGCATCAAACACACACAATGGCCAGGTAGATTCGAAGTGATGAATAATGATCCACTCATCATCTTGGATGGTGCCCATAATGAAAATGGCATTACCGCACTGGTTGATAGTTTAAGGGCTTATTATCCAAATCGGAAGAAGCACATATTGTTTTGTGCAATGGCTGATAAAGACACTAAAATCATGTTAAAACTCGTGAGCAGCATTGCCGATTCAGTCTATGTAACGCATTTTGATTACAAAAGAGTCCTAGATCTTGACCAGTTATTAGATCAAACCCCACATACCAACAAAAAAGCTTTTGTCAATCCAATTGAAGCCATTGAAGAAATGGTGGCCACATTCAAAGAGGATGTTATTGTAATTACGGGGTCGTTATATTTTGTTAGCTTTGTAAGACCATATTTATTAGAAAAGAAATGATTCGTCATTTCTTTTTTTTATTTGGTCCTTGGTATTCATGTAATGGGTGATCATATGTTTTTTATAAAAGAAATGCCGGAAAATGAAAGGCCAAGAGAGAGATTGGCCAGAGAAGGTGTAGAAAAGCTTTCAAATGTAGAGTTGCTTGCGATTTTATTACAGACAGGTACAAAGAAGTATTCAGTCATTGAACTATCAAAGCAAATCATTTTTTCCATGGAATCCATTGGAGATTTTAACCGACTAGATTATCAAGAATTGATTAAAAAAGAAGGAATAGGAGTGGCAAAAGCAACCACGATTCTAGCTTCACTTGAATTCTCGAGACGAGTATTCGATCAATTGAACTCGAAAAAGATTCAAATAGCCTCATCAAGCGATGTATATCATTATTTTAAACATAAGATATCACAACTAGAACAAGAACATTTTTACACGCTTTATTTAGACTCTAAAAATCAGGTGTTGTCTGAAAAACTTATTTTTATTGGAACATTGAATCAATCAGTCATTCATCCAAGAGAAATCTTTAAACAGGCAGTTAAAGTCAGTGCTAATTCAGTGATTTTTATCCATAACCATCCAAGTGGCGATTCTACACCCTCAAATGCGGATATCAAAACAACCAATCAGTTGGAATACAGTGCTGATTTGATGGGAATCGCCTTAATTGACCACATTATTGTCGGGAAAAATCAGTTTTTTTCAATAAAAGAAAACCGTAAATATCAATTTTAACTATCTTGTTATATAATAGAACCAAGGATGTGATTTTATGGCAAAAGACCAAAAAGAACTTGGTTACGAACCAACTAACAATGAAAAAAAGCGTAACAAGAAAAATAAGCAAAACAAGATATGGATTATCGTAGCTTTTGGCGTGATTTTATTGTTTTTGTTAATTCTTGTTTCTTCGATTATCAATATTGGTGAAAGACTTAGAAATATTCATCCATATGTGGAGTATTCATTTTATGGAATATCGGCATTATTAACCTATTTTTTGGTTATTAACCCAGTTAGAATTATTCTCGTGTCTCCAGCCTTTTCGATTGAAACGGTTATGGATAATAAACCAACTCATAGAAGATACTTAACCTATAAGAAGGTTTCAAAGAATTTAATGAATCGAGATGAAATCTCTGAGACCGAAAAGACCAAGCTAAAAGAAGCGCTTGGTAATCCAGAAGACCTTCAAAAAGTTCTAAATGAAATCTATAGCACAACGATGAAAAAGAAGATGAACAAGGTAATTCTGAAACATGCCAAGACGGTGTTAATCTCTACAGCCATCTCTCAAAACGGAAGGCTAGATTTATTTACAGTCGTGGTTGTTAATATTCGAATGATTAAAGAACTTGTGCAAATGTGTGGCTTCAGACCAAGTTATAAGAATTTGGCTAAACTCACCATAAACGTGTTTACAACTGCGTTAATAGCAGAGGGATTGGAAAATGTGAATTTCAATGATTTATTACCAAGCTCAACTGCAAATATTTTAGGCGAGATACCACTAATCAAACCTGTGATGTCCTCGATTACACAAGGTATTACAAATGGCTTATTAACGCTTAGAATAGGGATTGTAACAAGAAAATACTTGTTTGCAGATAGTAAAGAATTGACTAAAGCTGCTATCCAAAAAGGTGCATTTGTTGAGTCATTGAAGATGATTCCAACCGTTGTAAAGGATTCAATTATTCATTTTCCACAAAGATTTTTTGATCTCTTCAAGAGAAACAAAGATGAAGTGTCCGAAGAATTATAAAAATTATCGCTTTTAGATTGACAATAGTTTATAACTAAGGTAAAATAGTAGCGTTGCAAAGAATACCACATAGAACAGGTCAAAAACATGGGTTTTCCATTACCTTAGCTAGTGAGTCTTCAAACTATAAGGAGGTGTATTTGTAATGTACGCAGTGATTAAAACTGGTGGTAAACAACTTAAAGTTGAAGTCGGACAAGAAATCTACGTTGAAAAGCTAGATGTTGAAGTTGACGGAGTTGTTACTTTTAATGAAGTTTTACTCGTTGGTGGCGAATCTACAGTTGTAGGTAATCCACTAGTAAATGGCGCATCTGTTACAGCGAAAGTGTTAAAACAAGGTAGAGCGAAGAAGATTATTGTCTTCAAGTATAGACCTAAAAAAGACTACAGACGCAAACAAGGTCATAGACAAAGCTATACAAAATTACTTGTTGAATCAATCAACGCTTAATATTACATATGATTAAATATCATGTGAGTAAGGACAAAACGATTACTGAGATTAAAGTCAGTGGCCATGCAAATTATGCAAAACATGGTGAAGACATCGTTTGTGCCGCAGTATCCACAGCTACCATTCTCACCTACAATGCGTTAGAAAGAATGGGCTTTAAAGAACAATTGAACATTTCGGTTAAGGAAGGATTCTTTCACTTGAAAGTCCTCAAACCAAATGAATCGATAACTCATCTACTAGAAAACCTAGAAGATACGTTATCACAACTCGAACTACAATATCCTAAATATATTAAAAATCAAAAGGAGGGATAACATGTTACAATTAAACATACAGTTATTCGCATCGAAGAAAGGTACTGGGTCCTCACGAAATGGTCGTGACTCAGCTGCTCAACGTCTAGGCGCTAAACTATCAGATGGACAATTTGCTACTGCAGGTTCAATCATTTACCGTCAACGCGGAACAAAAGTACATCCTGGTAACAATGTTGGCCGTGGCGGAGACGACACTTTATTCGCTAAAGTTACTGGCTACGTCAAATATGAACGTCTTGGCAGAGACAAGAAGCAAGTTTCAGTCTATGAAGGGTAAGCCTAGCTTATCCTTTTTTTTCAAATAACGGAGGGGTACCATGTTTAAAGATGAAGTAAAAATTAAAGTTAAAGGTGGCAAAGGCGGAGATGGCATTGTTGCGTTTAGAAGAGAAAAATATGTAGAATTCGGAGGTCCTGCTGGCGGGTCTGGTGGAGACGGAGGAAACGTATATTTTCAAGCTGAAGAAGGCATGTCAACACTACTAGATTTGTCTTTTAATCGTCATATGTTTGCCAAAGATGGCACTGCTGGTTTAAACAAGTCTCAACATGGGAAAAATGCTGAACACACAATCTTCAAAGTGCCAGTAGGTACCGTTGTATATGATGATGAAACTGGTGAAATGATTGGGGATTTAACCATCCACGGTCAAACCTTATTACTTGCAAAAGGTGGCAAAGGTGGAAGAGGCAATGAAGCATTTGCTACTCACAAAAATCCAGCACCAGAAATATGTGAAAAAGGCGAACTTGGGGAGTCTAAAGAATTAAGAGTTGAACTTAAGATTCTTGCTGACGTTGGATTGGTTGGTTACCCATCTGTTGGAAAATCAACACTGATCAGCCGTGTTTCCAAGGCGAGACCTAAAATCGCTGAATACCATTTTACGACACTTGAACCTAACCTAGGCTTGGTTTATGTCGGACAAAACAAAAGCTTTGTAATGGCCGATTTACCTGGTTTAATCGAGGGTGCGTCACTTGGTGCGGGACTTGGAATTCAGTTCTTGAAACACATCGAAAGATGTCGTGTCATTATCCATGTTGTTGAAATGGATGGGCTAGTTGAAAAAGACCCATATGAAGACTTTATTAAGATCAATAAAGAACTTGAATCTTACAACTTAGATTTATTAAAACGCCCAATGATCATTGCTGCAAGTAAGATGGATTTACCTAATGCATGGGCAAATCTAGAATTGTTCAAAGAAAAAATAGGCAATACCTACGAAATATATCCAATTTCTGCAGTAACTGGCGAAGGTTTGAATGAACTCATTTACCGTTCAATGGAACTTGTAGAAACTACACCTAAATTTGAGGTTCAAGCCATCCACAAGAACTACATTAAGCAAAAAGAAGAAGATTTCTTCAAGATTAATTTAGGTGAAGATGGTGTCTATGAACTGACAGGTGATGGTTTATATCGCTTATTTGCTAAAACGGACTTCACTAAAGAAGAAAACGTCAAGAGATTCTCTAGACAACTTAGAAGTTTTGGTGTAGACGATGCCTTAAGACAAGCAGGCGTCAAGAATGGCGATACTGTAAGAGTCTTTGAATTTGAATTTGAATTTATTGATTAACAAATAATACTGCACTATTCACCTTGTGAATGGTGCTTTTTTTGACTATAATAAGGTTAGGAGATGATTATATGAAACTCAACATAGAAACGAACATTGTCAAAAATGAAAAAATGCGTGTGTTCATCGTTCATGGTATTGCAGAACATTTAGGTAGATATGATGACTTTACATCATTTTTAAACAAGAATGGATACTCCGTCGTTAGATTTGATCTAAGAGGTCATGGTAAGAGCGAAGGCAAGCGTGGATATGTCAAACGCTATGAGGATTTTCTAGACGATTTGGACGGGGTAATAAGAGAACATAAAGGCATTAGAAATGTTTTGCTTGGACACTCCATGGGCGCCTTAATCACCCATCTATACATGCTTAGAGACAATCCGATTGATTATTCAATTACCTCTGCCGGACCAACTTATTTCATCAAGGATGCCTCCTTTTTAAGATTTACCGGTTATAGATACATGGGATTCATAAAAATCAAGAACAACCTTTCTTTTGAGAAATTGAGTCACGTTCGAAAGGTGGAAGAACTCTACATGAGTGATCCACTTGTTTTAAAAAACTATCACATCAACCTAATTGGCGAGATGTTCATTAGAGGCGTCAGATACCTCAATAAACACTACGAAAACAATCAAAAACCGATATTAATGTTGCATGGAACGGAAGATAAGATTGTCCCAGAGGCATTCTCTAAGCGTTTGTTTGATAAACTGACTCAAAAAGATAAAACCTATACTAGATATGAAGGAATGTGGCATGAAATCCTAAACGAAACAGACCATATGAAAGTGTATCAAGACATATTGGCATGGTTAAACGCACGTAGTTAAGACATATTCAATAAAAAACAGGACTATTCTAAATAGACCTGTTTTTAATTTAAGCGATTTTTTAAACTGTGACGTTTAACTTTGTATCTTTGAATCCACACATGATAGCCACTTTGTAATTTAGATAATTTATAAAGCAATTTCAGTTTTCGTGTATTCCGTCTGATATTTCTTTTTTCTATGCGCTCATAACTCTTCAGTAAGTTAGTAGTTTTAGTCTCGTAATCCTGAATAAACATGCTGTTTTGTTTAATAGAACGGTAGGATTTAAGTCTGTTTTCTGCTAATGAATCCATGATGCGTTTACGACCTTGTTTTTCCTTTGTCGCATAAAATTGAATTTTGTTAGAGAATACTGAGTCAGATTGAAGTAAGTCATTATTAATGATGTCGATCTTATCAGTGATTTCTTTAACTTGAGTGTTATAAGTGCTTTCGAGTAATGAAAGTTCTTTTTTGTACGTTAGACCTTGTTCGGTCAATACACTCATTATGTTTAAATCTGTCGCATGCAATAATGAGTTCTTAGACTCAAAAGCACGTTCAATATCTTTCTTACATGCAGCTATTTTTTCATCTATTTGCTTGAGTTTATCGCGGTGATGAGAGGAAAGAAGCTTCATCTGACTGTCCATATGCTTGGTTTGAATCTTCGTAAATGATTTCTTATACTTGTTCAATTCAAGCATTTTGTAGTGTAACTTACTCTGACGTTTCTCTGTGGTAATCCTAATGTTTAATGACGTGAGTCTATAGGAAGTCTCATATTCATGAATAATTCTCTTTTGATCTTTTTGAATGCCTTCATGTTGTCTATCACACAACAAAATACCTTCTTTATGGTGTGAAGATAACGCCTGCTTGGTTTTCAAAAATGAGTTTTGAATATAATGAAACTGTTTTTTAAATATAGCATCGGTCAGTTCTGTTTTAGTCGTTCTATCGAAAACTCTAAAAACGAAATTATAGTGTTTGTTAAAACTACGTTTAACGCTGTTTGATAGTAAAGCAATTTCCTTTATGGCGTCATAGTATATCTTGCCTTCTTTATACTGACTATGCCTTAAATTATTTTCACGAACCGTACGCTTGATTTCCACATGGGCAATCGATGAATTTAGAGGTTTAAAACTTTGGTTAATTTTATGCATCTCACGGTTGTGTTGCTTAATTTGGAAACGTATATGAGAGATGTCAGCACGATTCTTGAGAATCTCTTTACCTAATGATTTAAGTTCTTTCTTTAAGTTTAAGGCTGTTTTTCGATTCTGTTTTGAAAGTGGATGCATTCCAAGGCTTTCAATTTGTTTGTGGATAATAGATTTCGTATGATGGATAGAATCAATGTTATTTTGGATGACAGCAACTTGTTGGTATAGATCAGTTACCGTATTTCTGAGTGCTTTCAGTTGATGTTCTAAATGTGAAATTTCATTTCTATACATTTCAACTTCTAAATCCAGTTCTTCGTTTATGCTTTGTTTCAAAGACATGTATTTGAACACAGTTAACTCATCTATTTTCTCTTGATAATAAGCCGTGATGTCTTTCTCGAGTGATTCAATAATTGAATCTTTGTATTCTAGTTGAGCATTGAAAACCTCAGTTAGGTAACCCAGTGCTTCTGTGAATTCCTCGTTAGAAGAAGTCGTATAAATGTCTCTAAATAGGGTTAAAACGTAATCATGTTCTTGAATGATTGCCATGAGCATTTGGAAATAGATATCGAACAATTTACGTTGTCTTTGAATCTCATTTAAACTTGTATCGATAATGCGTTTGGCTTTTCTAATGCCTGTTTCTCTGGTGTGGTTGATTTTCGCAAGTTCAACAGTGGAGTCGTGGTCGATTAAGGATTTGTTCTCATTTACTTCAAGAATTTGCTGATTGAATTTTTGTCTAAAATCGATCATTTTTTGTTCGATATTTTGACGTTCCTTGACAATCTCGAGCGCATTTAGTAGTCGTGATTCTTGTTTACTGTAGTATAGCTCCTGTTCCTTTTTTCGTTCGTCAATGACCTTTCGGTCACCTGATAATCGGTTTTTCTCGTACTCCATGTTTAAATAAGAAACGACATTGGCTTGTCTTTCGTCGTATTGATTGGACAGGATTTGCACATCTCTATCTTTTCTTAGGGTAAGTTCGTCGATAGTGGATAAAAGAAGTGTTTTCTTCTCGATTAAACTTTGGTTTTGCTTAAAATGGTTATTTTCAAGTGTTCGGTAATTCACTTCTGTATCGTGAATTTCTCTGGCAAGTAAAACCTCAGCTTCATAAGGGTATATCTTTAGAACTTGTTTTTCTTTAAAGATTTGATTTTGTAAAAAAAGTTTTTTTTCTAACAAACGGATTTGACTGATTTTGGATTGATACGTTTTATTGAAAGTGGATTTGTTGTTTTGAATATCACGTTCTTTAAGTTGGGTTCTATTTTTGATGGCCAACTTAAGTTTCGCTTGTTTTTGGATGAAAACACATTCGTTATCTAGAAGGTCTTTTTGATGTTGTTTCTTACGTCTTAAGTTCTGAGCATAGGTCTGCATGATGTGATCTCTAAGCTCTTTTTCCATGTGACGCTTTTCTTTATAGTAGTGACGATTGATTTCGCTTAGAAGCGCTTGATGGTCCATAGAAGAAGTATCTACATTCTTCCTTAACTCATTGGTTCTCGATTCAAGTGCTTTTTGTTGGATTTGGTTTAAATCCTTATAATTGGCAAGTTTGGAGTTGTTAATTGTGATGTCTCTTGAGAATTTTTTGGTAATTGCATCTTTGTTTTGTTCATACTCTTTTTTCAATTGCTCTAGCTTTTCATCGTAAGCAATGAAGTCTTGTTCGAATCTGTCGATGATTTCTCGTTCGTTAGTAACATATAAGGACTTTAGTGTCTCTATCTCCTGGTTGATTGCGTCAATCGATAAGTTGGTTTCGTGTTCGTAAGCGCCCATAATTTGTTGGAAACTCTTTTGAATCTCACGAATCTTTTGGTTGAACTTAACTGTAACACGGTTGAAGATGGTTTTGATTTTGATGGTCGATTCATCGAAGTTATTTTGCTCAACTTGTCTTTCTTTTTGAAGCTTTTTTTGCTCTTGAGACAACTTAAATTGTCTGACTTGCTCTAATGATTTATTCTCGCTGATTTTTGCTTCGAAAGAAAGCTTGATTTCAGCCAGCTTAGATTGTTTTTGATCTTCTATGTCTCCGATAGATTTGTGGTAATTTTTCTTAAGTTTATCGTATTCTAAATCGAGTTCTTGATGACGTTGTCTCATTTCAACTAGAGCTCGATAGATATCAGTATTTGTCTGTTTTAAAGCACTTTGATAGTTTTGTTGAAGTTCTTTAATGGCTTTGTTAGATTCTAATGTTTCGTCTTTGTATACCTTCTTAATCGATTTTAACGACTCAGCATATAGACTTTCTTGACGCTTTAATGATTCTTGATACTGATTATTAATTTGACTTAATTCATTAGAATAATCTCTACCATAACGAATCATGCTGTGTTCATATTGTTTGTTAAGTTCTTTGATTTGTTCAAGGAGATTTTCGACCAAAACACGTGTAGACTTAATTTGATAGCCAGACTCGTTTGTAATGGCGTAGGACGTTAGGACATCATTAAAAAGCGTATCTAAACGCTCTTTTTGGATACTTTCATATGTTTTTGGATGAATTGACGCCAAAAGCCCACCCCTATTCTAAAGGTTATTATAACATAATAACGCCATTTAATGCTAGATAATGAGTTATTTTATAAAGCAAATAACGGAAACAAGTCATTCTATGGTTAGTCTTTATGTTTCTCAAAATGAAATTATGTTATAATGGTTTTGTTAGGTGAAACTATGGAAAAAACGATGAATTTAATTAAGGATAAAGAATCGGGCTTACTCTATAAAGAAGAGACACTTCATTTAAATGAACAGGATGAATACGTTCGTTACCGAAGCCATAATAATGGTTTGGACAATCCCGATTATATGGCCTATCAAAAGCGAATTTATGATGAGTTTATCAGTAGATTTCTCATCGGTGATAATCATTTAGATTTTGGCTGTGGAGAGTTTGCAGCTATGAAAAAAATAACTGAAAAGAACTTAGCAGTTTACGATAAGTATTTTCATAATGATCCTATAGTATTGATGAAACAGTATGATACCATCTGGTTAATCGAAGTTGTCGAACACTTTAAAGATCCCTATGAAGAGTTTGAGCGATTATTCAAGATGTTAAACCATCAAGGACGTTTGATCATTCAAACAGAATTTATCCCTAAGGAAAATCTTGATAATTGGTGGTACTTAAGGGATAAAACGCATTATACTTTTTATGATGATCAATCATTCAAAGTGATATCAAAGAAGATTGGGTTTGAGGTGATTTTTTCAAATCATATCAATCAAATTGTATTAGAAAAGAAAGAAAACTTTAAAAGATAATGATACATATATAGTGAGGTGCACAATGTTTAGTTATATTACGGGTACAGTCGTCGAAATTAATCCAACAAATATCGTATTAGATAATCGAGGTATTGGCTATTTAATTATTACGCCAAACCCTTATGCATACCATTTAAACGATGAAGTGAAAATACACATTCATCACTATGTTAGGGAAGATGCTGAAACGCTTTATGGATTTGAATCAAAAGAAGCTAGAAACTTGTTTATTGACTTAATTAGCGTCTCAGGGATAGGTCCAAAGAGTGGGTTGTCCATACTTGCTTATGGTAAACCAGATGATATCCTTTTTGCCATCGATCAACAAGACGTTAAGTATTTAACTAAGTTTCCTGGGATAGGTCCGAAGAGTGCACAACAAATCATCCTTGATTTACGTGGAAAACTGGAGAAAAAAGCGCTAAAGATCACAAACGTGACGGAATCTGAAGTCAAAGAAGCGCTAATGGCTTTAGGATACTCACAGTCTGAACTTAAGAAGATTCTTCCTAAGATTGATGATACTCTACCAATCGATCAAATGATTAAGCAAGCTTTAATGTTATTAATGAAATAGGTGACTAAATGAAGACAGATGAAAGACTGATAACCAGTCTTGCGGTTAAAGAGGATGAAGACCAGTCTCTAAGACCTCAAAAACTAAGTGAATATATTGGGCAAAAAGACATTAAAGAAATGTTAGATGTATACATCAAAGCTGCCCTAAAACGTAATGAAACTATGGACCATATTTTATTTTATGGGCCTCCTGGACTTGGGAAAACTACACTTGCACAAATCGTAGCCAATGAAATGGGTGTCAACATCAAAGTAACTTCAGGACCAGCCATTGAGAGAAGTGGTGATCTAGCCGCTATTTTGACATCTTTAGAACCAGGAGATGTACTCTTTATCGATGAAATCCATAGACTACCTAGAGTAGTCGAAGAGGTTTTATATTCAGCAATGGAAGATTATGTCATTGATATAGTGATTGGTAAAGATCAACAAACAAGGTCCATAAGAATTGATTTGCCACCATTTACTCTTGTTGGTGCAACCACTAGATTCGGGGACTTATCTGCACCATTGAGAGATCGCTTTGGTGTTGTTTTAAGACTATCGTTTTATACGATAGACGATTTAGCAAAAATCATCAAACGTACTTCAAGTGTATATAAAACAAGCATTTTTGAAGATGCTGTCACTGAACTGGCTAAGCGCTCGCGTGGAACGCCGCGTATCGCTAACCGTTTATTCAGACGTGTAAGGGATTTTGCTGAAATCATTGGAGATGGGGATATTTCTAGAGAAATTACGAATCACGCTCTAGAAAAACTTGGAATTTCCTCAAACGGACTTGATCATACGGATAAACGCTACCTATCAGCCATTATTGATAAATTTGGTGGGGGACCGGTAGGACTTGAATCGCTTGCGGCAACCATCGGTGAAGAAATCACCACCGTTGAAGATGTGTATGAACCCTATCTCTTGCAAGAAGGCTTTATCAAGAGAACTGCTAGAGGTAGAGTAGCTCTACAAAAAAGTTATGATGCACTAGGTAAAAAATACTTAAAAGGATTATTTGAATAATGAAAACAAGCGATTTTGATTTTGATTTACCTGAAAGACTTATTGCTCAACACCCGCTCTTAAAGCGCGATGAGTCACGATTACTAATTGTTGATAGAAAGACTCATGATTTAACACACACAACGTTTAAAAGCATTTTAGACGAACTGACGAGTAATGACGTTTTGGTCGTTAATAATACTAAAGTCATGCCTGCAAGACTCATCGGCCAAAAAGAAGAAACAGATGCTTTGATTGAACTGTTACTACTAGAACAACAAAACGGTCTTTGGGATGCGTTAGTAAAACCTGGAAGAAGGGTTAAAGTAGGCACAATTGTATCATTTGGAAATGGCATATTGAAAGCCAAATGCGTTTTTGAAAAAGAAGAAGGGATTAAGTCCTTCGAGATGATTCATGAAGGCATATTTTATGAGGTATTAGACCAGTTAGGTCAAATGCCATTGCCACCGTATATTCATGAACGACTTGAAGAAAAAGACCGTTACCAAACCGTATATGCTAAAGAAATCGGAAGCGCTGCCGCACCAACAGCTGGACTTCATTTTACGAAAGACTTGCTTTTAAGCATTAAAGCGAAAAACATTCCAATTATTGAAGTGACACTTCATGTTGGTTTAGGGACATTTAGGCCTACCACCGTAGAAAACCTTCAAGACCATCATATGCATGAAGAGGCTTACTCAATAGGAGAAAAAGAAGCAGAAATGCTAAATGATGCGATCAAAATGAACAAGCGTATCGTTGCAGTTGGAACAACCACCGTAAGAACTTTGGAATCCAATTTTAAAGACAACCAATTTCATTCAGGAGCCAGTCGCACAAGCATCTTTATTTATCCTGGATATCAATTTAAAACCATTGGGGCACTGATTACTAATTTCCATCTTCCAAAATCGACTTTGATTATGTTGGTATCTGCTTTTAGCAACCGTGATTTGATCTTAAAAGCCTATAATGAAGCTGTAGAAAATGAGTATCGTTTTTTCTCATTTGGGGATGCAATGTTTATTAAATAATTTACACCACTATTTTAGAAGAATAGTGGCTGTTTTATATATGAAGCGATAACGTTACGAGATTAAAATATTAATAGTCTTTCTTAGAAAACAAAAAAAGGCTATTGAAAGCCTTTTGAATATGTATTTTTAAGCAGGATTTATATCTCCCTTTAGAAAATAAAATGACTAATTAGCGCAAGTATACCTACGGTGCACACGTATATACTAAAATATAGTAAGTGTTTAGTTTTTAGTTTACTCATAACCAAGGTTGCAGTAATATAGGTTGTTATTAATGTAATGCCAAATGCTAAGAAATAGCCAAGATAGTCAATCGATTCATTGGAATCTATTAAGTCAAGAATAGACAGCAGTGAAGTTGGAATAGAAATAATGATATAACATAAGAATGAGAATTTCAGTAAGGACTTTATAGAAATTTTGCGAAACAATCCACCAACAATGGTTGATCCACTTCTAGATACACCTGGAAGAATAGCAACAGATTGAACGAGTCCAATCGCAAGCGCATCTTGATAGGTTATCTCAGTTTTACCATCATCTGATATGCTTTTCTTATATATTGAAAATAAAAGTAATCCAGTTACCATCAAAGCGATTCCGATGCTCAGTAAACTCTTAAATTGATCCATGTAGTCTTTAAATAGAAGACCTGCAATTCCTATTGGTATAATTGCAATCACAAGCTTAACTGTATATTCAAACGACTCTTTATGACTTTGATCTTTCTTGAAGACAAACTTGATATCTCCAATGATTAATGCCCAGATGTCTTTTCTAAAATACACGATCATCGCAATCAATGACGCCATGTTTGTAAACATTTCAAAACCAAGACCAGGGAGTTTTAAACCAAAGATATGTTGGAATAAAACTAGGTGTCCACTGCTAGATACAGGTAAGATTTCTGTAATTCCTTGAATAACACCTAAAGCTAAGTATTTTATTAGTTCGACAATTCTATTCATGTTAACACCTCATTTGAGATTATAACATGATTTTTGAAGTAATGTCTTCATATATTTACTTGTAAAAAAACGTTATTCACTTTATAATCATAATGGAGGGGTGATGCCATGATTTTATCAATTAATATTGATTCAACGATGATCATAAGCATAATACTGATTTGTTCTTTAGTTGTAATTGTAAGTTTAAACCTATACTTACGTCACCAAAAGAAAACAACCAATCATAAAAACGAATTAACGATAGCACATATCTCTTTATTGAAAGAAGCGTTAGGTGTAGAAAAAGGAAACTTAGATTCAATTAAAATTGAACACAATCGTGTTAAGTTTTTAGTTAAAGATGTTAAAAGTACTGACTTAAAACTATTAAAAGGCTTCTCAAAAGAAGGGTTATTTGTAAAAGGTAAAGAAATAACATTAACATTTGAATTTGACCCGAAACAAATTAAAGAAGCATTGGAAAAAGAGGTGTAATAATGGAAAGAACATTTAAAGTAATCGCAGAAAATGGAATTCATGCTAGACCAGCAACAAACCTTGTCACTCAAGCAATGAAATTTAAGAGTGATGTTTGGTTAATTGCAAATAACCGCTCGGTTGACATGAAGTCTATTATGGGTGTAATGTCACTAGGCATTTATAAAGCTGCAACATTTACAATCAGAACCTCAGGTGAAGATGAACAAGAAGCATTAGAAGCAATAACGAATTTACTAATAAAGGACAACCTTGGCGTTATTTATGAATAAAGTTTTCGACATAATCAAGGGGTCATTCATTGGATTAGCAAATGTGATTCCTGGAGTAAGTGGCGGCACAATGGCCGTCATTTTTAAAATATATGATAAGCTAATTTCAGCAATTGCTGATTTTCCTAAACATCCGATTAAAGCGATAAGGGATTTATTTTTCATATTAATAGGTGTAATCTTAGGGGTTGTTATCGGTGTATTTGTGATTTCTTATGGCTATGAAAAAGTGCCATTCATCACTACATTCCTATTTGTAGGGTTCATCATTGGTGGGTTAAAACCAATTTACAAAGAAGTAGAGCACAGGTTTTACAAAATGCCCAATATCATTGGATTTATCATATCGATAGCTGTAATTGTAATACTGCCTTTACTAACATCAAAAGGCGGAATTCAATCGGGGATTCTTTATTATATTATGTTATTTATTGTAGGAATTATTACTGCAGTAACGATGATTATCCCGGGTGTAAGCGGATCAATGGTTCTATTAATAATTGGGTATTACGCCCATGTTTTAGATGTAACAAAGGATTTCTTCAAGGCAATCATTTCATTTGATGTGCCTGCTGTTATTGAGTTAATAGTGCCTGTAGCTTTACTAGGAATTGGTTTCTTAGTTGGTGCAGTTTTATTCTCGAAAGCAACCAAATGGGTAATAATACACCATGCGAATATGTTTTTTGCCATCGTGTTTGGATTGGTTGTATCAAGTCCTTATGCAATCATCTATTTATTAAACGAATCCAACCCAATAATAAAAACCAACCCAATTGAGATAATTGTGGGGTTACCATTAATGATAGGAGCGGCATATCTTGCATATGTCATAATTGTAAAAAGTGAGAACAAAGAAAGTAAAGCAAGCTAAGGAGAGTATTGTTAACTCCCCATTAATCATAAAAGAACCAACCATAATTAAGTCTGATAAACCGATCCATTTAGAAATTGGCTCAGGGAAAGGTAAGTTTATCACTGAACTTGCGGATATCCATAGAGAGTTCTACTATGTTGCGATGGAAAGAGACTTAAATGTGTGCTATAGAATCCTTGAGAAACAAGAAGTTTTACAGCTTCCTAATTTAGCAATCATTCCTATAGATGCAAAAGATTTGTTATTATTTTTTGAACCAAAATCGGTATCAAAAATCTATTTGAACTTTTCTGATCCATGGCCAAAGGCTAGACATCATAAAAGACGTCTTACAGCCAAGAGCTTTTTGGAAATTTACGAACAAATCTTGGTAGAAAAAGGTGAACTGGAAGTAAGAACGGATCATGAATCGCTATTTACGGATTCACTTGAATATCTAAAAGAGTCAAACTTTGAGTTGATTTGGCAGCATAATAATGCCCCTGTCAGAGAAGCTATTTCAGAATATGAAATGAAAAAACGCGCCAATGGCCCAATATATGGGTTTATCGCAAGGAGGAAATAATGTTAAATCCAATTTATGAAAAACTAATGTCCGCAAGTGGTATTTCTGCTTATGAACATTCTGTATTTAAAATCATGTATGAAGAAATGAAGAAATACCCTTCATTTGAAATCGAAACTGATAACTTAGGTAGTATTTTTGGGATCAAACGTTCAAAAAATCCTAATGCCAAGACTGTGATGTTTGCTGGTCATATGGATGAAGTAGGATTAATGGTTTCCCAAATATTCGATAATGGTGCGATTAAAGTCATCCCTATTGGTGGACTAGTGCCGGAAGTGTTTATTTCTCAACAATTATTTATTGAGACTAAAAACGGTAGAGTCCCAGGCATAATCGGATCAATTCCACCACATTTATCGAAGAGTCAGTCTGTTTCATTTGATGACCTTGTGTTAGACATTGGAGCAAACTCAAAAGAGGTTGTTGCAAACGCAGGTGTTAATGTTGGCGATATGGTCTTATCCAATAACGTATTTTCATATAATTATGATCAAACCAAAGTAATGTCAAAAGCAGTAGACAACCGTTGGGGTTGTGGCATGGCACTAGAACTCATAAGAGATTACGCTGATATTGAACTCGATTTTCATTTAATCATTGGGGCAACCGTTCAAGAAGAAGTGGGACTGAGAGGTGCAGGAACCGCTGTGTTTAAGTTTAAACCTGATATGTTTATCGCCATGGATGCCTCTCCGCTTAACGACTTACTAGATTCCAAATCATCCGGTAAAATGGGTGATGGGTTCTTGATTCGTTTATTTGATCCGAGAAACATCATGGGTCCAAAATTATTCAATTATTTCAAAGAAGTTGCTGCTAATAATCAAATCAAACATCAAGTATATATTGCAAAAGGTGGCACTGATGCTGCTAGAGCATTAGATTCTAACGATGGGATTATTGCAACAACAATTGGTCTTCCAGCCAGATATATCCATTCAACCGTTGCGATGTTTGATTTAAGAGACCATCAAGCAGCTTTTCTAATGGCACGAGCTTTAATTAATAATCTTACAAATGAACAAATAGCATATTTTCAAAATCCAGTATTATAAAGGAGGATTACGATGTACTCAAGAAAACTATCAAATGGAGTAGAAATGCCAATCCTTGGAATTGGAACATTCAAAGTAGGCGATGGACCTGAAGCGTATGATACGGTTCTAGAAGCATTAAGCATTGGGTATAGACATATCGATACCGCTCAACTCTATGGAAATGAAGAATCTGTCGGGAGAGCCATTAAGGATTCTAATATCCCAAGAGAAGAATTATTTATTACAACTAAACTCTCTGCAACCAAATTAGGCTATCAAGAAGCGATTGATGAACTAGATATTTCATTACAGAAATTAGGACTAGATTATGTAGATTTATATCTAATCCACTGGCCAAGTCCATCAGATGCTTTAAACCAACAAACTTGGAAAGGCATGGAAGTTTGTTACAAGAATAAAAAAGCTAGAGCAATCGGTGTTTCAAACTTTAAGATTCATCACCTTGAATCGGTTCTAAAGATTGCCAGCATTTATCCTATGGCAAATCAAGTCGAATTACATCCTGGTTTATATCAATTACCATTACAAAACTATCTTAATCAAAAAAACATCGCTTTGATTTCTTATGGCCCTTTTATGAAAGGTGAAGTCTTTGATATAAATGGCCCATTCTTTAAGCCTTTATCAGAAATAGCATCAAAATATAACGCAACAGTAGCGCAGATTATTATTAGTTGGGGACTTGCAAGAAACATCTTTATGATCCCAAAATCTGTAACGCCTAAACGCATAAAAGAGAATTTTATGAGCCTAAATATCACTCTAGATAAAACGGATATTGAAGCAATTAATGCCTTAAATAGAGGTAGAAGAGTCTATACAGACCCTGATAATAACTCATTTGTAAAACAGTTCTAAACGCACATTTTGTGCGTTTTTTTATTAATAAACCGTCTATAAATTTAGACTTCTATAGAAAAACCCATTTATAAACACTCACTTATCGACAGTTTAAAATCAAAAAACCAATCAAAACTAAAACGTTTACATAAAAATCCATGAAACCGTTGACACACTAAAAATTATTTGTTACAATTAAGTGTAATTAAACGGTGTTCGCATATACAAACGGCTAACGCAGATATCAATTAGTATGTTGGAGGTACTCATGAATAGACTGTCTAGAGCGATTAAACCTTTCCCAAAGAGACCCATTAAAGTGGTACAGTTTGGTGAGGGTAATTTCTTACGTGCATTTGTAGACCCTTTCATTCAAACAATCAATGAAAAAGGTCTTTTCGATGGTAATGTGGCTGTGATTCAGCCGATGCCATTTGGTAGAGTTAAAGAATTAGAACAACAAGATGGTCTTTATACGTTGATCTTAGAAGGATTGGAAAACGGTAAAGTTGTCCATGAATCTAAGATTGTAGATGTTATTAGTGCATTCATCGATCCTTATCAAGAATATAAAGCGTTCTTGGAATTGGCAACAAGCACTGACATCACGACCGTCATTTCAAATACAACCGAAGCTGGAATTGCCTATTTAAATGAAGAAGTCAACTTCACAGCTACCCCAGTTTCATTCCCAGGAAAACTATTGGCTTTCCTACGCATGCGTTTTGAAACATTCGCGGGCGATATGGGCAAGGGACTAGATATCATTGCATGTGAACTCATCGATGATAATGGTCAAACCTTAAAACGTGTATTGATTGAATTAGCAAGAAGCAATCAAATGAGCGAAACATTCATTCATTGGATGACAACTGCCAATAGATTTTACAATACCTTGGTAGATAGAATTGTTCCTGGTTATCCAAAAGAAGATGCAGCTAAACTAGAAGTAGAATGGGGGTATTTAGACCATTCAATCGTTAAGGGTGAAATATTCCATCTTTGGGTTATTGAAGGTGAAAAAGGATTAAATGAACGCTTACCATTTGATGCTGCAGGACTCAATGTCTATTTCGTGGATTACTTAAAACCATATAAAGAACGTAAAGTTAAAATACTAAACGGCTCTCATACAGCAATGGTTCCAGTCGCTTACTTAGCTGGCATCGACACAGTAAAAGAATCCGTTAATGATCCTTTAGTTGGTAAATTCATTAGAAACTACATTTGGGATGAAATCATACCAACCATTGATTTACCTAAAGCTGACATGGACTTATTTGCAAATGCAGTCTTGGAAAGATACTTAAACCCATTTGTTCGTCATGAACTAATGAGCATTGCACTTAACTCAATGAGTAAGTATAAATCAAGAATCTTGCCAAGTGTTTTAGAACGTCTTTCTACAAAAGCGTTTCCTAAATTGGCTCTATTCAGCTTAGCAGCTTTAATCGTCTTCTATAAAGGCGAAAGAGGCAATGAAAAAATTAACCTTAAAGATGACCAACATTTCCTAGACTTATATCAATCTCTATGGGCAACCAATGATTCCGATTATGTCGTAAAAGAAATTCTTGGATTATCACACTGGGAAACAGCACGTTTGATTTCTGAAGATGTATTAACTTATGTACAAAAACAAGTTAAATCTATTTTAGAAAATAACATGGAAGTGGCTTTAACAAAACTTTTGGAGGATACGGATGGACAACACTAAGTTTTTGATCATTAACCCAGATGATAATGTCATGATCGCACTAGTAGAATTAAAAGCTGGTGAGGTTGTGAATGGTGTCACATTATTAAACGATGTCATCAAAGGGCATAAGATTGCTTTAAAAGACATTGAACCGAATGAAGATATCGTCAAATATGGTTTTCCAATCGGTCATGCGACAACGAAAATTTTAAAAGGCTCACACGTACACACTCATAACGTTTCTACGAACTTGAACGATGTACTTGATTATACCTATGAACCTCAATTTGAATCTTATGAAGTTAAACCGAAAAACAGAGATGTTTATGTTTATAAGAGAAAAAATGGAGAAATCGGAATTAGAAATGAACTTTGGATTGTTCCAACAGTAGGTTGTATCGTTGGACAAACAAGACAATTAGCAGATTTGTTCATGCGCGAAGTTAATCCAGGTCCTGAGTTTGATGGCATTCACGTATTTGGACACCAATTTGGGTGTTCACAAATGGGTGATGACCATGAGAATACAAAGGAAACCCTTCAAAACATCTCCAAACATCCAAACGCTGGAGCCGTATTGGTTCTAGGATTAGGTTGTGAAAACAATCAAGTTAAAGAGTTTAGAGAATCTTATGGTTCTTATGACCCTGAGAGAGTTAAATTCCTTGTTATGCAAGAAGTTGAAGATGAATTAGAAGTTGGACTTGATGCATTAAAAGAACTCTATGAAGCAATGAAGAATGATAAACGCACAAAAGCTGATGTCTCTGAACTTAGAATTGGTTTGAAATGCGGTGGATCAGATGGATTGAGTGGTATTACTGCAAACCCATTACTTGGTAAATTATCAGATTACATCACGCATTACGGTGGAACAACTGTGTTAACTGAAGTTCCTGAAATGTTTGGTGCCGAAAAGATTTTAATGCGCAGAGCTAAAAACCAAGAAGTGTTTGAAAAGACAGTTCACTTGATCAATGATTTCAAAGATTACTATAAATCTAATAATCAAGTCATTTATGACAACCCATCTCCAGGAAATAAAAACGGTGGAATCACAACATTAGAGGATAAATCTCTTGGTTGTACACAAAAAGCTGGGTTATCAGTGGTTTGCGATGTATTAGGTCAAACTGATCGTCTTAAGACAAAAGGTTTAAACTTAATCAGCGCCCCAGGTAATGACCTTGTATCTGTTACAACACTTGGAATGAGCGGCTGTCAATTAGTACTATTCTCGACTGGACGAGGAACACCATTTGGTGGATTTATTCCAACGATTAAAGTATCAACAAACACTGAAATATATAAGAAAAAACCAAACTGGATCGATTTCAACGCTGGCAGTTTAACTGAAGGTGTTGATATGGAAGCCTTGTTAGAATCATTTATTGACTTCATAGTTGAAGTTGTAAATGGGAAAAAGACCCGTAATGAAATCAATAACTTTAGAGAAATTGGTATATTCAAAACTGGCGTCATCCTATAAGGAGTAATTATATGAAACCATTTATGGATAAAGATTTCTTGTTACAAAATGAAGTAGCAAAAACCTTATATCACACTTATGCAGCAAAAATGCCAATCATTGACTATCATTGTCATTTAAATCCAAAAGAAATTTATGAAAACAAACCTTTTGAGAATTTAAGTAAAGTTTGGCTTGGTGGCGATCACTACAAATGGCGCTTAATGCGTGCGAATGGCGTGAGTGAAGAGTTCGTTACTGGATCAAAACCTGATTTTGATAAGTTTATGAAATATGCGGAAGTGATGCCATATTTAGTTGGCAACCCACTGTTTCATTGGTCCCACTTGGAACTTCAACGTTTCTTTGGGATTAACAAACTCTTAACACCAAAAACTGCCTTAGAGATTTATCAAGAAGCAAACTTAAAACTAAAAGAGTTAACCCCTAAAAAATTCATTGAAATGAGCAATGTCAAAGTTGTTTGTACAACAGATGATCCAGTGGATGATCTAGCTTGGCACGTAAAGTTAAAAGCTGAAAACAACCCATTTAAGGTATTACCTGCGTTTAGACCTGATAAGGCGATCAATATCGAATTATCATGGTTTAACTCTTGGATTGAGCAATTAGCTCAAACAGTTCTGTTTTCAATTAATGAATTGACAGATTTGGAAAATGCCTTAGAACAACGTATGGACTATTTTGCGCAACATGGATGTAAATTATCTGACCATGGTCTAGATTCAATATATTATCGTCCATTTACAAAAGAAGACATCGAAGTGATATTTAAACGTGCTAGAAGCGGTATTCAATTATCACAAGATGAAATCGAAAAGTATAAAGGTTATATGTTGATTTTCTTAGGGAAAAACTATCATAAACGTGGATGGGTTCAACAATATCATATTGGTGCACTTAGAAACAATTCAAAACGTATGTTAGAAAAACTGGGACCAGATACAGGATATGATGCAATCAATGATGATTTAATTGCGAAACCTTTATCACACATCTTAGATGCACTAGATAGCAATGATGAACTTCCAAAAACAATCATCTACGCGTTAAATCCAAGAGATCACGATGTGGTTGTTACACTAATGCAAGCTTTCCAAGATGGAAAAACACCTGGTAAACTTCAATGTGGTTCAGCTTGGTGGTTCAATGACACCATTGATGGCATGAGCAAGCAAATTGATGCATTAGCTAATAACGGATTACTTTCAAGATTTGTTGGAATGTTAACAGATTCAAGAAGCTTCTTAAGCTATCCTAGACATGAGTACTTTAGACGATTATTATGTAATAAAATCGGCTCATTGGTTGAAGATGGATTATTCCCTTATGACCTAGAAGTGCTTGGTAGAATTGTCGAAGACATTAGCTACAATAACGCTAATAAATACTTCGGTATGTAAAAAAATTATCGCTTGTTAGCGATAATCTCTAAAATTGAATTTAACATTGCTTCGGGCAATGGTTTAGAATGAATGGATGAAACATAAGGCGTTTCATAGAAGTGATAGAAAGGTTTTGACCAATCATCAAATCGGTTTTGATCAATACTTGATCGGAACTTAGAATGGATGAAAATCGAAGAACCACCACTTCTCCAAGGTCTTCCTAGGATGACTTTGAAATCCCCTTTTGATTGAAATATACAGTCATTAAATACCAGCCCGAACGATGATTTGGGATGTGTAGATGGTGCTGTAATATATCCGTTACCATTCGAAATGATCGTACAGTTGTCAAAGAAAGCATCGCTTGAACCAAAAATGAAATCAATATCACCTTCGATGGTTGAACGGAATACAAAGTGTTTAAGAGGTCGTAATGAAAGCTCTTCTTTGGCCAAAATGTGAGTATATCGTTTGCATAAATCTTCTGGAAGCGGACCGAAGAAAACCGTATCCTGAGTGGATTTAAGCACACAGTTATCAATTACCGTGTTATCACCATAGGATGAAAGCGCTATCGCTTGACCGATTTTCTCACCCTTGCCACTGGTGTTGAGAATGGTTAGATTTCTCAAGGTAATTGAGTCGCCTAATACTAAGACAGTTTGAGTTCTAAAAGTGTTCATTAATAGGCCATCTTGATGGAACTTAAGTGCATGGTCATCGTGAGTGATGATTGCATCGTGTGATTCACCTTCAATAATCATGTTTGGATGTCTTAAGGTTAGTTTTTGATAGTAGAAGCCATCAGCTAAGTATAGATGAATGGTTTCAGATAATGGAATTTGATCTAATAAGTTTTGAATGTTGTCATTTGGTGTAACAGAAAGTTTCATATAAATGTCCTCGTTTCAAACCTATTATATAAAGGAGCGGTTGGTTTGACAATAGCTAAGTACCGAAAACTAGATATCTTAGTTTGGAGCATCCTCTGTGTGCTCATCGATCTGATTGGTTTTTTTGCCAGTCAAAAAGAGTTAATATTCTTCTATGTCACCTTATCGACTCCAATCCTATTGATTGTTTACATAAGATGGGGGAAATGGGGGTTAATCCCAACTGCCGCAGTGGCTGTATTGCACACGATATTATTTAAGAATTTCGAGTTTTTACCGATGATATTGTATATCACTTCGATATTTGGATTAACATTATCAATGATTTGGTTTAAAATCACCCGAAGAAATTACATTAGGGATGAACCTTTATTAATTATCTTATACTTTATCACAGGGTATATCGGATTATTTGGGTTTCAGATACTCTCGCAATTTATACTGTTTGACAAAGTAGAGTGGAGTATTATGGCGACCAGACATGCGCTAAATATAGTATTAGGTCTAGTTGTATTAATGATTGCTAGACGACAAGAAGATTTTTTGGTAGATATGGAAAAATATCTGCTTAAGCAAATTAAAGAAAGACAACAAGAGGGACAAGTATGAGAGCAAATCGAGACGTACAATTGATGAGTCATGATGAGTTGAAACACGAATTATTACTCGAGGAACTTGAAAGAAAGAAATGGCATCGCTATTGGCAGGCAATTAAAAAAGACTGGCCACTATATGCAATGTTAGTTCCAGTGCTCATTTATTTCTTCATATTTAGGTACATGCCTATTTATGGGATAATGGCGGCTTTTAAGAACCAAACTGACTTAACACTAAGCGTAGGCGAAGCGCCATTCTCTGGGTTTTATGCATTTAGATCACTAATTGCTGGGGATTACGCTAAAGAATTCTGGCAAGCTTTTAGAAATACATTCGCGATTTCTATGTATGGGCTAATCTTTGGATTCCCAGTTCCAATCATTCTTGCATTGTTCTTCTCAGAAATTAAGAGTGATTTATACCGTAGTATTACACAAATTTTAACGTATCTACCTAAGTTTATATCAACAGTCGTTATCACTTCAATCATTACATTAATGTTATTTGAAGGTAACGAACCACACCAATCTGCTGGTATTCTAACGACACTCTTTCAAAATCTCGGGTTAGTTAAAGAAGGTACACGTATCATGCGTGAGCCACAATACTTTAGATCCATTTACATCATTTCTGGTATTTGGGAAGGCGCAGGTTATGGTTCTATCGTATACTTCGCAGCGATTATGGCAATTAGCCCAACTAACTATGAAGCCGCTCGTATCGATGGTGCGAATAAGTTAGCACAAATTCGTTATGTTACATTACCAGGTATGGCACCAACATTAACCATAATGTTAATTCTAAGAATAGGTGAAATTTTATCAGTTGGATATGAAAAAGTGTTATTGCTATATGACACAACAACTTATTCAACGGCTGACGTTATTTCAACATTCGTTACAAGAATTGGTGGGTTGATGGGTGGAGCTACCGTATCACTTAATACTGCAGCATCCGCCGATTTATTTAACTCAATTATCGCGATGTTCTTAGTACTTGGTGCTAACTTCATCTCAAGACGTGTTTCTGATACGTCATTGTTCTAAGGAGAATAACTATGCAAAGATTAGACAAAACCGAATTAATATTTAAAGTCATTGCTTATACGTTAGTCACCTTATTTGCAATTGCTGCACTATATCCGTTCATCTACACCGTTTCAGCCGCATTATCTAGTAAACATGCATTTGAACACGGATTAGTCGTCTTATTTCCAGTAGAGTTTCAATTGACTGCCTTGACAGCAGTAATGTCCGATAAAGGATTTTGGATTGCTTATACAAATACGCTATTCTACACATTCTTCGGAACATTATTCTCAATGGCAATGTCTATTATGGCAGCTTATGCACTGTCTAAACAACGATTGGTATTTAGAAGTCAAATCAACTTCCTAATCGTATTCACTATGTGGTTTAGCGCTGGAATGATTCCAACATTCTTAAACTATAAGATGTTCGGAGTTGATTTCAGATGGGGAATCATTTGGGGATTCGGCGTTCAAGCCTTTAACGTTATCCTGTTAAGAAACTACTTTAGTGGCGTTTCAAAGGAAATTGAAGAAGCAGCAATCGTTGATGGTGCGAATGAATTCCAAGTTTTATTCAACGTATACTTACCAATGTCAAAGAGTGCACTTGCAACCGTAACGTTATTCTATGCGTTATCCCGTTGGAACGGTTATTTCTGGAACATGATTCTAGTTAACTGGAATACTGAACATCCACTTCAAGTATTCTTAAGAAGATATTTAACTGAGTATTTAATGGATGAAAACGCATCTATCACTCAGTTACCATATTCACCATATTCATATATGTATGCAATGATTGTTATGTCCATTATCCCGATCATCATTGTCTATCCTTATCTGCAGAAGTATTTTGCAAAAGGTGTCAATGTCGGTGGGGTTAAAGAATAGGAAAGAGGAGGAAACAAAAGTATGAAAAAAATGTTTGGGATAGTACTAATGGTATTATCACTATTCGTTTTAGCGGGTTGTATTAAAGACAACGGCGGAACAAAAGAAGAAAAGAAACTTGTTTCGATCGCAGTTAAAGTAGTACCTACTAAAACATCTTATCTAGTTGGTGAATCACTAGACTTAGCTGGTATGCAAGTTGATGGCATCTATAATGATGGCTCAAGTGTCATTATCAATGCAGGAACCGGCGAAAATCAATACCAAGTATCTGGATTTAGTTCAGCTGCTGCAGGTTTGAAAACAGTAACTGTAACTGTAGGTTCATTAACAGCTTCATTTAGCGTTGTTGTTGCTGACCCAGAAGCTCCAGCTACATTATTAGCTATCCAAGTCGTATCACTACCTAACAAGACTACATATGGTCTAAATGGTGTGTTAAGCTTGAATGGTATGGTTGTTAAAGCACTTTATAGTGATGGCACAGAAGAAACTTTAACAACATCAGACTACACTGTTACTGGTTTTGATTCATTAACAGCAGGTCTTAAGACTTTAACAGTTACTCATGAAGGTAAATCAGCTACAATCTCTGTAATGATTAGCGATAAGTTCGTTGAAGATGATCCTTCTAAAGCGGTTACTGTTAACTTTGCATACAACTACCAAGGTAGAGGTATTAGTTTCCAAGAAACTACTCCATACAAATCATTAAATGGTAAAACATATAATGAAGGCGATTTACTACCTGTATGGGAAGCATTACAATCTAAATTAAACATTAAATTTGTTGACAAGAAACAATCAGACAACACTGATAACCAATTCAAAGCTTATCTAGCATCTTCATTTGATGGTGTTGATTTAATCAACTCAACAGGTGCTAACTTAACTGAGTATGGTATCAATGGTAACTTCGTTGATATTTCTAAATACTTAAACTCAATGCCAAACTTAAATGCATTCTTAACAGCTAATCCAGCTGTAAGAGCATCTATGACTGCGGCAGACGGTGGTATTTACTATACACCTTACTTCGATGGTTTCGGTGAAATCGAACAAATGTTCTTAGTTCGTATTGACTGGGTGCAAGATATTCTTGATGAAGTTTCTCCAACTTTCGATGCAGAAGCTTATGCAGGAACATTCACAGTTGAAACTACTACTCCAGAATCATTAGACGTTAACGTAACAGTTGCTAATGCTGATGGTACAACTAGAGTAGTTAAAAAAGCTCACACAGCAAACATTTTAACTACACTTGAAGCTATTCAAAACAAGACTGGTGCTTCATTAGCTGAAGCATTCAGAACTTACATGCAAGCAACTTATGGTAACCAAGGTTATGCAAAACTTTCTGACGTATTTGTTGGAACTGATGCAGCTTACGATGTAGATGAAATGTTAGCATTAATGCACGTTGTTAAAGCAAACCCTAAATACTTAACAAGAGAACACGCAACACCTAAAACAGCAGTTGAAGCTATGTTCCCAAGAACATCAGAAAACTCACGTATTAGAAACCTATTCCGTTCATTAGAAATGTTCGGTCTACGTGGTATGTTCTCAAGATACCAATGGGTATACTTCGATCAAGATGGATCTATTAAAGATGCAAGAGCTGAAGAAGCTACAATCGATGGTGTTACTCAATTATCAAATATGTTCAAAGATGGCCTAATTAACCAAAACTTCGACGCTTCAACTAAGACTGACCACAGACAAATCTTACTTGAAGGTTCATACGGGTTCATGACTTATGATTTCAACGCATCATCAACTCCACAAGGTTACATTAATAAAGCCAAAGAATTAGACCCAACATTCCGTTTTGAAGCAATTTTACCTCCAGTAAACAACTGGTTAGGTGATGGTCAATATTTCCACTTCTCAGAAGGTGTTAGATCCCTTAAGAATGAAGCTTGGGGTATTGTTAAATCAGTTGAGAATGATACAGCTAAACTAGCTAGAATATTAACTCTAGTTGATGGTATGTATGATTATTCTTCAAATGATTCAATCGGTAACGTTCATTTATATGGACCTGCTGGTTACATCGATGGTCAAATCTCATACAATGGCGAAATGATTCCAAAGATTTCTGATGCAGCAATGGCAGAAATGACTACATTAGCTAAAGGTAACATGATTAACTACCTAAGAAACTTTGTTGGTGCTACAATGGCAATTGGTCACATCCGTGGCTTAGGCTTAGAGTATCAAACATTATCTGATCAAGGTATTGCAGGTATTGAAAGAATTAACGTAGCAGTTAACGCTGGTACATTCAGACTTGCAGGTCAATACGAAAGTACAAACCCTTGGTACAGACTTGCTCCATCTCTATTTGCATTAACTAAAGACCAAAGCCAAGACATGGCAACATTAACATATGACGACCTATGGGCAGATGCTGAACTTAAGAAATTAGTTCGTAATGCATTCTCAGGTGAAGGATTATCAGTCACTAAAGAAGTCTATTTCTCAACTTATGTAAATAAGACAGTTGGCGATGCAACAGTTAATACGTACAAAGATATTTATCAAGCTGCTCTAGAAGAAGCTTACAATCGCGTTAATAAATAATTAATAAAAAGTCTCTATCGGAGGGGGTAACTCCTCCCTAGAGCAACATTAAACTGATGAAAGTAGAAGTGATTTTATGAAAAATATAGTTAAAACAATCGGACAAGTATTTAAACAAATTGGTCATTGGATTATTGATCACATACAAGGCATTACTTTTGCCGTCTTTATTGTTGTTATGGCAGGTTTTTATGTATACACATTAGGGTATTCTACAAACTGGGCAACCATTGTCTCTGAGACTAGAGAAAAGGAATTCTTCCTTGCTTCACAACAAGTAAACCGTACCTTGTCTCAAATCGGTTTTATTGGTGTAGTCTTAATGCTCTTAGGGATTGCCTCACAATCTCACAAGCGTAAGACGTATTTCTTAAGTAATATTGTTTTAAGTATATTTTCCAGTATTGTATTATTGGTATCATCAGCTCTAACACTTTATTACAATAGTGTTTTAGAACCTATGTACCGTAATGCTAATATTCCGGACACATTGTACATTATCAGACGAACCACAAAGAACTACAAAATATTTGATATTGGAAATACCTTATCAATCGTGATGATTGTAGTTGCAATATGGATGATTTTGTTCTTAGTATATAAACTAAAAGTTCAAAAAAATCGTGCAGTAGAAATTAAAAAGGCGGTAGAAAACTATGAACATTAAAAACATAAAAGCAGACAAAATGCGCTACCAAAATAATAGTTCTGCTTATTGGCTAGTGCTATTGGGTATGGCTATTTCTGTACATGCATTGTTTTCAATTATTACGCCTAAAGCGGTTGTGCCTGGTTTGACAACTGCTGTGGAAATTTTAGTGAATATTGTTTTACTATTATTTACATTCCTTGCTGCGGAAAAGTGCAAAACATATAATCGTGATTGGGGCATTTACTTATTTGTGATTGCTGGGATTCATGTCTTAAGAATATTCTTTGAACCATCCAATTTACTTAGAAATAAACAATTAACAGGCTTTCAATTTAGCGTCATTGTCACAGAACTTGTCGTGGTCGCTGTATTGTTTGTAATTGCGGGTATCATCACAATTAAAAAACATGATACATTAAAAGCTCACTTGAAGGAAATAGGTGAATAGTATGTCGACAATGGCACTGAGAAATGTAAATAAAATCTATGCTAATGGTGTTCAAGCCGTATTTGACTTTAATATAGAGGTTAAACATGGTGAGTTCATCGTTTTAGTAGGTCCATCAGGTTGTGGGAAATCAACCACACTTAGAATGATAGCAGGTCTAGAAGATATTTCTACTGGAGAGTTGATTATCGATGATAATGTCGTTAATACAATGGCTCCAAAAGATCGCGATATAGCAATGGTTTTTCAAAACTATGCATTATACGCACACATGACTGTATATCACAACATGGCATTCAGCTTAACATTAAGAAAAGAATCATCAGACTACATTCATGAACGTGTTATGTGGGCTGCTAATATTTTAGGGTTAACACCTTATTTAAACCGTAAACCAAAAGAATTATCTGGTGGACAAAGACAAAGAGTAGCTTTGGGCCGTGCAATTGTACGTGACCCTAAAATATTCTTGCTAGATGAACCACTATCAAACCTTGACGCTAAACTCCGTGGTGTTATGCGTAAAGAGTTAAAAGAACTACATCACCGCTTAGGTGCGACTATGGTCTATGTTACTCATGACCAAATTGAAGCACTAACTTTAGCTGATAGAGTCGTTGTTATGAAAGATGGTTATGTACAACAAATTGATAGACCAGTAGACTTATATCAAAGACCTAACAATCTATTTGTTGCAACCTTTATCGGTACGCCACCTATGAACGTATTTGGTGGGAAATTAGACTCTAAGGGACAACTTTTGATTGATGATGTCATTATTAACATCGAGGATAATAAGAGCTATAAAGCGTTAAAAGAGAAAAACTATTTTTGTAAAGAACTGGTTGTTGGCATTCGTCCAGAAAACTTTAAAGTTGCTTTAAAATGCGATAAAGAAGAATCAACCGGGTTTGTTACCACTGTTCAGTTATATGAATTACTTGGATCTGATGCACTTGTGCATGTGAAGATTTCGGATAAGAACGTTATTATGAAGATTAATGCTAGACAAGTATTCCATCCAGGAGATGAAGTAGTTGTTGAAGTTGATCAATCGCATATTTACTTCTTTGATAAAGAAACGGAGATTTGCATTTATGAATAAAAACAACGCGAACGAAGGAAAACAAAATAAGTTACGTACATGGATGATCCGTTGGTATGAATACAATAAGTACAAAATTCCTGTTATCTTTACATTAATCGGATCATTATTATTCACATTATTTCTTGACTTTAGAACTGATGGGTTCACCTTTAAGTCACATTTAGCTTCAATCCAACTTGTCACATCAAACATTATTGGTTTCTATCTATTTGCGATTTATTTGATTTCTATGGTACAACTGTTTAACAGTATTTCATTTTCAAGAAAAAGATCACCGGTGTCATTTTTCTTGTTCATCATTTTGAATATCATTCAAGCGCTGCTAGTGTATTCTTACACAGTGATTTTCTTTCAAGAAGCTGCAGCAAGACCAGATTATACCATCCCACAATTCACATATATGTCAATTGGAATTATGATTGCAGGTATTGTATTCTATGCGATTGCATCCATATTTGCGACCTGTTATGTTAACTGGAAATATGTCAAAATCGAAGAATAATCCTAATAAAAACGATGGTTTCAATCCATATGGTATTGATAAACTCTCGAACATTAAACCGGGTGTAAAAATAGGATTTATGAAGTTTTGGTTATCAGGTGCAGTATTCTTTATGTCTTTTACGGCATTGAGTGCTTCTGTATACGATGTATTAGACCGTATGTTGTTTCTATTCCTACTATTAGGATTAGGTATTGAATACATTCTAAACAAAGTCATCATATGGATGAACAATGATAATCAAAAAACACTTAAGTACTTACCATTTCATTTAAAAAGAAGCTCAATGTTATCATTGTTTGCTTCTATGGGCTACGCCGCAATTATGATACTTGCAAGTTATTTCTTTATCGAGTTCATCATGTCTATAGGCATTCCTTCCATTGGAATGATCATGTTTGGATTTGATTATAAAGCTGTAGATGCAATTTCATTTGGATTAGTCTATCTAGGGTTTGATTACATTTGGGTCCTAGCCAAGAATTACTTACTACTTAAATTAAAAAAATAGGGGGCATTATGTTTGAATTGATTTTTAGTTCATCCCGAAGTGCAACGTTTGAATTAGATAATAAAGAGATTTATTATTCAAAAGAACCGTTTGATGTATTTTTGAATGGCAAACTTACGTTAAAGGATGTCAAAACAAATGTGTTTTCTATCTATGACTTAACGCCAAATACAGCTTACACAGTGGAAGCATTTGGACATAAGCATACTTTTAAAACCGAGTTTGAATCTGTTTCCTTGAATGTCAAAGATTTTAACGCTAAAGGAGATGGTAAGCAAGATGATACCATGGCAATTCAAACTGCTATCTTATCTGCGCCAGATCATGCAAGAGTTTATATACCAAAAGGCACCTATTTAGTGGGGCCTATCTTTTTGAAAAGCAACATTACCATTGAGCTAGATAAGAATACAATACTACTTTATTTAACTGATAGAGAAGCTTATCCAATATTACCTGATCGTTTTGTAAAATCAGATGGTTCATTTTATGAATTAGCTTCATGGGAAGGTGTACCAGCTAAGCAATATGCCTCCATGATCACAGGAATTAACGTCGAAAACGTGAAAATAATTGGACAAGGTGTCTTTGATGGCAATGCACAAAATGGCGATTGGTGGGTAAACCATAAAGTCATGCGTGGGGCGTGGAGACCAAATGGATTATTCTTAGTTCACTCTAAGAATGTAGGTTTACAAGGTGTAACAGTTAAAAACACACCATCTTGGAACCTTCATCCATATTTCTCTGATGATCTAGCATTCATCGATATCAAAATCGAGTCTCCAAAAGATTCACCAAACACAGACGGTTGTGATCCAGAGTCATGCAAAAACGTTGATATCATTGGTGTAGATTTCTCAGTAGGCGATGACTGTATTGCGCTGAAATCTGGGAAATATGAAATGGGACGTCTCTATAAGAAGCCATGCGAAAATATTACAATTCGTAACTGTATAATGAAATATGGTCATGGAGCAGTAGTGTTGGGCTCAGAAATGTCAGGGGGCATGAAGGACATAAACGTGTCACAATGTTATTTCCTTGATACAGACCGTGGATTACGAATCAAAACACGACGTGGTCGTGGGAAAGATGCCGTTATTGATGGTATAGTCTTTGAAAACATTTATATGAAAGGTGTATTAACACCACTTGTTATGAATATGTATTATTACTGCGATGATGATGGAAAAACGGAATACGTTTGGTCAAAAGAAACATTACCAGTAGATGATAGAACACCGTATTTAGGCAGTTTCAAGTTTAAAGACATGGTTTGCGAAGATGCGCATGTTGCTGCAGGATTCTTTTATGGATTACCTGAACAAACGATAAAGTCTATTGAATTAGAAAACATTAAAGTCACATTTTCAGAAAAACCTGAAGCTGGAATTCCAGCCATGATGAGTTTCTTAGATCCAATGACGAATAAAGGATTCTATTTCAATCAAGTTGACCATGTATCTGTCAAGAATGTAGCAATCCATGGCCAAAAAGGCGAAGCATTTGAGTTCCATAATGTTAAAGATAAAAAAATTATATAGTAATTGAAAATTAAGTAAAAATAGCATAATATAGAATTAAGTGTCTATCATGCTGAACGATAGGAGGCTTTCAATGAAAAATCCAGTATTAAATAAGCTTGTTGAATCAGGGGTAGTGGCTGTTGTTCGTGCACAAACGAAAGACGAAGCTACAAAAATTGCTTTAGCCTGTATCGAAGGTGGTTTAAAAGCAATTGAACTAACGTTTACAGTTCCAAATGCTCATGAGGTTATTCGTCATTTACGTGACGCAATTCCTGAAGAAAAGTTGATTTTAGGTGCTGGTACTGTATTAGATAAACAAACCGCACAATTAGCGATTGAATCGGGTGCTACATACATTGTTAGCCCTGGATTCGATTTAGAAACAGCTCTTTACTGTAATGAGGTTAATGTACCTTATATGCCAGGCTGTTTAACCATAACTGAAATGTTGACTGCGCTTAAAGCAGGTGTAGAAGTTGTTAAACTATTTCCGGGATCCGCATTTGGACCTAGTTATGTGAAAGCTGTAAAAGGGCCACTTCCTAACATCAATATCATGCCTACTGGCGGTGTATCGCTAGATAACGTTGGCGAATGGATAAAAAATGGCGTTGTGGCTGTCGGTGTAGGTGGAGAATTAACTGCACCAGCTAAACATGGCGATTTTGATGGTGTTAGAGCGAATGCGAAAGCGTTTGTGGATGCTGTTAAGAAGGCAAGAGGATAAATATGATTGTTGATCATATCAAAAATCTGCACAAGTATACTGGACTGAATCGAAACATTCAAACTGTGATTGAGTTCATTGAAAGCAATGATTTAAGAAGTATCGCTGTTGGAAAACAAAAGCTTACAGACGAAATCAATTTATTAAGAGAAGATTATATTCCAAGACCACTAGACGAATGCTATTTTGAATCACATAAGGTATATGGTGATATTCAACTAGTAGTGGATGGAATTGAATATTTTGGTTATTTAGAAGCCAATGATCCAAAATTTATCGTAACATCCCCTTATGATTCTTCTAAAGATGTTACAAAAGGACAATCAACAGGTGATTTTTCGAAAGTACTTTTAACAAAAGGTATGTTCGCAATGGTTTTGGAAGATGAACTTCATATGCCGAAGCTCTCAGCCAATGAACCGGTTGAAGTTTTAAAAGCTGTATTCAAAATTAAATTATAAGGAGAATTAGTTATGAGCAAAATCGTTACACTAGGTGAAATTATGTTGCGTTTATCTCCAGCAGATAAGCAACGTTTTGTACAAGCAGATAGTTTTGATGTAGTTTATGGTGGCGGAGAAGCCAACGTAGCAGTTAGTTTAGCCAATTATGGTCACGAAGCGTACTTTGTAAGTAAACTTCCTAAACATGAAATTGGTCAATCTGCAGTGAATAGTTTACGTAAATATGGCGTTCATACCGACTTTATTGTTAGAGGCGGAGAACGCGTTGGTATATATTATTTAGAACATGGAGCATCCATGAGACCATCTAAAGTGATTTATGATAGAACTGACAGTGCAATCGCTTTAGCTAACCCAGAAGAGTTTAACTGGGATGAAATCTTCCAGGATGCAAAATGGTTCCATTTTTCTGGAATTACTCCTGCAATTTCTAAACAAGGCGCATTAATTACTAAAGCAGCTTGTATCGCAGCTAAAAAACATGGTGTTACAGTCTCAGTAGATTTGAACTACCGCAAGAAACTTTGGACACCTGCAGAAGCTCAAGCCGTTATGAAAGACTTAATGCAATATGTCGATGTATGTATCGGAAATGAAGAAGATGCAGAACTTACATTAGGATTCAAACCTGGTGGAGATGTTACTAAAGGTGAGTTAGATCATAAAGGTTATGAAAGAATATTTGCTGAAATGCAAAAGCAATTTGGTTTCAAATATGTTGCAACAACCTTAAGAGAATCTCATTCCGCATCTGACAATGGTTGGAGTGCATTAATCTATGATGGTAAAGAATTCTACTATTCGAAGAAATATGAAATTCGCATTGTAGACCGTGTTGGTGGCGGGGATTCATTTTCAGCTGGCCTAATTCATGGATTATTGACTAAGAAAACGCAAGGTGAAGCTCTAGAGTTTGCTGTTGCGGCAAGTGCATTAAAACACACAATCTTTGGTGATTATAATTTAGTTGATGAAAAAGAAGTTGAAACACTAGCTAAAGGGGACGCTTCAGGTAGAGTTCAACGTTAAAATAAGAAAGAGGTTTTATGTTATGAAAGATAATCGTTCTGTTAATCGTATTTTATCAATTCTCGAACTAATTTCTAAGCACCCAGATGGATTGACATTGGGAGAAATATATCGTGAGTTAGATATGCCAAAAGCAACTGCATATGATTTTTTGCAAACACTGTATAAGGCTGATGCCATTTATTACAAAGATCCATTTAGAAAGACGTACGTTATTGGATCCAAAATGTATGCTATAGGCTCTGTTTATACAAAAAATTCAAACTTTATTACGACGAGTGCGCCATTACTTAAGAGTTTCTCTGATGAAAATGGTTGTAATGCATTTGCGACAAAACGCATTAACGGCGACAAAATTGTCTTCGTACATACATACCAAGCCCCTCAAAGTCAAATTATGAGCCATTTCGAAGTTGGGATGGTTACCACTAATTTCTTAGATAATCCTATCGGAAAATGCTATGCGGCATTTGATAAAAAATTAGAAAACACAGTCAAACTAGACGAGAATGAACGTCAATCTATTATCAGTAGAGGGTATGCGTGTGACTTAAGTGGTGAGCTTAACCATGTTATGAACATTGCAATCCCAATTTACAACTTTGAAAATAGATGTTGTGGTGTGGTTTCAGTCGCTTCCTTACATACTTCTTCGGAAGATACTCAACGAATTGCAGAGAAGTTTATTGAGGTAGGGAAACAAATATCTGTTCGTTTAGGGTACTTAGGTGATTTATAATGATTAAAATTGGGATTAGAGCACATGATATGGGGAAAATGGATGCAAAATCATTGTTTGAAGAAGCAAACAACTTTGGTTTTGACGGCATTCAACTGGTCGTTAACAAGGCACTTGTGCCTGAACCCCAGTTAACTAAAGAAGCATTTGAAGAACTCAATGCTGTAAAAAACACGAATGTATTTTTACTTGGAAGCTATTTTAACCCAATTCATAGTGATTTACAGAAAATAGAAACGGGAATGAATCGATTTTTCAAGCAATTAGAACTTGCATCTATTTTGAACACTGAATATGTTGCAACCGAAACTGGTTCTTACAATGATGATCAATGGACTTATCATGTAAATAATCATACAGAGGAAGCCTATCAAAAAGTACTATCTAAGATGCGTATTTTAGTAAAGAAAGCTGAAGAAGTGAATAGGACCGTGTTAATTGAAGCAGCATTTGGTCATGTTATTTATAAAGCAAGTGTATTAAAACGACTTGTACTAGATTTAAATAGTAAGCATGTCGGTGTAATTGTAGACTTATACAACTTGCTCAATTTGGAAAACTATACCGAACACGAAAGTATTCTCGAAGATGCTTTAATAACCCTTAAACCCTACATCAAGGTATTTCACTTGAAGAACTATATTTATCAAGATAATAAATTGGTTCAAACCGGTTTACATAGGGGTGAAATGAATTATCAACGACTACTACCTTTGATGGTAAAATCAAATCCTAATGCCTACTATATTTTCGAAGGCATCACGGGAGAAGATATCAAAGATAGTTTATGTTATATCAAAAAAATATTGGAGGAAAAAAATGAAATTTAACGTAAGGTATGCAACAAGTCCAGAAGACTCAAAAAGCTATGATACGGAAAAACTCCGCGAATCTTATTTAATCGAAAGCGTGTTTGAAGCAGATGAAATTTGCTTAACATACTCACATTTCGATCGCATTATTGCCGGTGGCATCATGCCAATCCATGAAGTTCTGTCACTAGGCGCACCAAAAGAAGTTGCCTCAGATTTCTTTTTACAACGTAGAGAACTAGGGTTAATAAACGTTGGTGGTGCAGGCGTCATCCATGTGGATGGTGTTAAATACGATATGGCTCACAAGGATGGGTTATATTTAGGTAGAGGTGTTAAAGAAGTAACGTTTGAAACCGTGGATAAAGCAAATCCGGCTAAATTCTATATGAATTCAAGTCCTGCTCACAAAACTTATCCTAACAAACACATTCCATTTAGCATCACAAACCCACGTGCAATAGGATCGGTAGAAACGATGAATAAACGCGTAATCTATCAATATTTACATCCAGCTGTACTGGAAACTTGCCAACTTCAAATGGGATTAACTGAACTTGCAGAAGGATCAGGTTGGAATACAATGCCATGCCATACGCATGAAAGAAGAATGGAAGTATATTTCTACTTCAACTTAAAAGAAGAACATCGTGTATTCCATATGATGGGTCAACCACAAGAAACTAGACACATTGTAATGGCTAATGAACAAGCAGTCATTTCACCAAGCTGGAGCATCCATGCAGGTATCGGAACATCTAATTATACGTTCATTTGGGGTATGTGTGGCGAAAACCAAGCATATGACGATATGGACTTTGTAGAAACAAAAAATCTTAAATAGGAGAGAAGAAAAATGTCAATTTTAGATAAATTCAGTTTAGCTGGTAAAGTAGCAATCGTAACAGGTGCGTCCACAGGCTTAGGTCAAGGAATGTGCTATGGTTTAGCAGAAGCTGGCGCTAATGTTGTCGGTGTCGATTATGTTGATATGCCTGAAACAAAGAAAAACGTTGAAGCAATGGGTAAAAAATTCCATGGCATCAAGATGGATCTCATTCACGCTTCACAAGAAGATTTAGTAAATTTGGTTGCTGAAGCAGTTAAAGTTATGGGTCATGTAGACATTCTCGTTAATAACGCAGGGATCATTAAACGTCAAGATGCATTGGAATTCTCAGAACAAAACTGGGATGATGTTATGGCAATTAACTCACGTACTGTTTTCTTCTTGTCACAAGCAGCTGCAAATCAATTTGTGAAACAACAAACAGGCGGGAAAATCATTTCTGTAGCCTCTATGTTATCGTATCAAGGCGGCATTCGTGTCCCTTCATATACAGCATCTAAATCAGCTGTTAAGGGTATTACAATGGCTATGGCAAACGAATGGGCTAAGTATAACATTAATGTTAATGCGATTGCACCAGGCTATATGGCTACAAACAATACACAACAACTAAGAGACGATGAATCAAGAGCCGGTCAAATCCTAGAAAGAATTCCTGCAAATCGTTGGGGATTACCTTCAGATATGATGGGAACTGTTGTATTCTTAGCAAGTGAAGCATCATCTTACATCAATGGCTTTACAATCGCTGTTGATGGTGGATGGTTAGCAAGATAATTATTGGAACCTTAGGGTTCCTTTTTTCTTGCATATAGAAACGAAAAGTTTTATAATAAAAACGTACTTATGGGACCCTTAGTGGCCTAAAAAGGAGAAAATATGAGAGATAAAAGAATTTTTCAACTTACACTTACTGCTGTGTTTGTGACAATTGTATTAGTAATGTCGCTTTTACCACAAGTTGGCTTCATTACAATCATGCCTGGTGTATCGGTTACACTGGTTCACATTCCTGTTTTAGTTGGTGTTTTTTTATTGGATCGAAGAAACTCGATCATTTTGGGATTATTCATGGGTTTGGGCTCAATGATAGCTTCGTATATCTATGGTGCAACGCCATTTGACCTTGCATTTCAAATGCCATGGATTTCGGTACTACCAAGAATACTATTTGCATGGTTAGCATTTGAAATTGCACATGTATTCAAAAAAATAGACCAATTGAAAGTTGGTAAACTGATATTATTCGCAATAGTATCGTTATTGTCTTCATTTGCATTATTTTATGGAACAAAATCTATTGTTCATGCAAATGCGTTCAGTACTTATCAAGAAACACAAACAAAAATACAAAAACTAACTGCTGAAGCAGATAACCCAGATACGGATCCTTTGACGGCAATTGCAAAAAGATTAGAAGCTACCGGACTAGAGCTTACATTACCCGGTTTATATGATGACGCCGTAGCCAAAGAAACAAATGTGCTAAAGGTAGTTACGCCAATCGTATTGTTGCTAATTGTTGGGTTTATTGTTGTTTATTATTGGTATATCGAAAAGAACAAAGGACAATTCGTCTATATACCATCTGTTTTAATTGTTTCAACCGTTGTTCATACAATTTTGGTTCTATCGACAGTTGCATTATTCAAACCAGCAATATTCAGTGCTGGGTTCACGGATACAATTTCCATCATTTATGGGATTGCGATGTCAAATGGGTTAATCGAAGCTTTAGTTGCTGTGCTGGTTGGATCGCCAATATTGGTTGGTATTCTTAACTTCACAAGAAAGGAAATCGCATGATTCTCTTATTTGATGTAGGAAACACGGAAATTAAATTGGCATTTAGTGATGGTGTAGATATACTTGAGAAGTATCGTATTTCAACGGATAAGAACTTATCCTCAGATGCTTATTTTTTACAAATCAAGCCATTTATCGACAGATATGCTTTTGAAAGAGTCGCGATTGCAAGTGTTGTTCCGATTGTCACAAAAGCTTTAAAAGACCTTTCTGTCAAATATTTGAAGATGACACCATTAATCGTTGGCCCAGGCATTAAAACGGGTGTTAACGTTAAAACTGACTATCCAAAGGAAGTTGGTGCAGATTTAATTTGTGCAGTAGCAGGTGCAGCTAAATATGAACAACCTGTATTGGTCGTCGATTTAGGGACTGCTACCAAATATATCTATACAGAGAAAAATACCATTAAAGGCGTCATTATTACCCCAGGTGTAATGATCTCTATGCGTGCAATGGTATCTAATACGGCATTGTTACCGGAGTTTGATCTAGAAGTACCGCAAAATGTATTAGGTACTAATACGATTGCTTGCATGCAATCTGGCGTTACCTACGGGGTTGCTGCACAAGTAGATGGCCTTGTAAAACGCGTGCACGATGAAGTTAATAAAGAACTTCTAGTCATCATGACTGGTGGATTATCTGAGATCATTAAGCCGCTTTGTGAAACAAAAGTGATTAAGGATGAAAATCTTGTAGTCCGTGGTTTACTTGAGATATTGCTTAAAAACTAACAGCGAAAGCTGTTTTTTTGATGGTCATAAGGGCTTAAATGCGTTATAATGGATACTGTAGGGGGTATTAAAATGACATATAAAACACAGTATAACAAATGGATGAACTATCCTAATCTAGATAATGATGTAAAAAACGAATTATTAAGCATGGACGAAAATCAAATTAAAGAATCCTTTTACATGGATATAGAGTTTGGAACAGGTGGAATTAGAGGATTAATGGGACCTGGAACAAACCGTATGAATGTATATACGATTATGCGTTCAACCTTAGGTTTCGGACAGTATATTTTAAGCCTTAATGGCACAAGGAAAATTGCTATATCCTATGATAATAGACATAATTCATATGTATTTGCGAAAAGAGCTGCTGGAGTTCTTGCCAAACTTGGCATTAAAGTATATATTACCAAAAACCTTAGACCAACCCCGTATTTATCCTTTATGACACGTCATTTTGGGTGTGATGGAGGCATCATGATTACAGCCTCTCATAATCCGAAAGAATATAACGGGTACAAGGTATACGATAAAGAAGGATGTCAATTGGTTCCTGATTTAGCGAATATCGTCATCGATAACATCTCCAATATCCATGATTTCTTTGAGATTGCATTTGATGAATCCTCTTCACTTATTGAGTGGATAGATGAGAGTTTTGATCAAATATACTTAGATAAAGTCAGAACAATAGAACTAGAAAATATCGCTAACAAGCCATTAAAGCTTGTGTATTCACCATTGCACGGTGCTGGTGGAACATTAATCCCGAATTTACTTTCAGGAATGGGCTATCAAGTTTTCCCACTAGAATCTCAAATGACTGTTGATCCTGATTTTTCAAATACTAAGTCATCAAATCCAGAAGAACCAATCGCATATGAAAAATCGCTAGAATATGCTAAAGACATTAACGCAGATTTGATTTTGGTCACTGACCCAGATGCCGATAGATTGGGTGTAATGGTAAAACACAAAGGAAAATATCAGTTCTTAACAGGAAACCAAACCGCAAGCTTAACGGTACACTACGTTCTATCTCGTAGAAAAGCTCAAAACATCTTGCCGGATAATGGGTATGTATTTTTGACAAACGTTACTACACCATTAATCAAAAAAATCGCATTAGGTTTTGGTGCACAAGTAGTAGAAACACTTACCGGGTTTAAGTTTATTGGTGAACAAGCAAAGAAAATTGAATCTACGGGTGTTTATCTGTTTGGCTGTGAAGAGTCCTATGGGTCGCTGATTTCAGATTTTGTTAGAGATAAAGATGCCGTTCAAGCAGTATACATGCTAGCAGAAATGGCTACTTATTATAATCAATTTGGCAAAACTCTAATAGATGCACTTAATGATGTGTACGCTGAATATGGCTTCTTTGTTGAAGAAACCTTAAACCTTAATTTAAAAGGTATTGAAGGCAAGGAAAAAATTGAAGCAATCATGTCTCATTTTAGACGTTACCGTCTGTCGATAAAGAACAAAGAACTCGTCCAAATCGATGATTGCTTACAATCTACAAGATGGACTAAAGTAGAAACCACTTCTTTAGATTTACCAAAATCCAATGTTATAAAATTTTATTATAGAGATGGCTCTTGGGTTGTCTTTAGACCAAGTGGTACTGAACCAAAACTTAAAATATACATCTCTGTAAAGGGAGAGTCGAAAGAAGACTCATTGTCCATTATTGATAACTATAAGATTATTATTAATGGGTTGGTTTCACAAATATAAGGGTTAATCCCAGTGAGGAAGATATTATGTACAAAATGAATCGCAAAAACCTATTTAACCACATGGAAAATCAAAGTTTTGCCTGCTTCTTTAGTGGCACTTCACCAGTTCGCACGGCTGATCAAACTTATCCATTTGAAGTCAACAAGAATTTTTTCTATTTGACTGGCATTAAGGAAGAAAATGTCGCCTTAGTGATGATTAAAGGTGCTAACATGGAAAAGAGTTTCTTATTTATTGAAAAGACTGATCCAGTAACTGCGTTATGGGTCGGCGAAACGATGTCCATGGAAGAGGCTAAAGCCATTTCGATGGTTGATGAGGTATTCGAAAGAAAAGACTTTAGAACCGTTCTATCCAAGTTTTTACAGGATTCACGTCAAGCAGTTTTTGGAGCACTTAATGCTTTATACTTAGATTTAGATCGTAGAAGTATGGATGCTTTAGAAACCGAATCAGATCGTTTTGGCAATGAAATGCGTAATTTGTATCCAAATCTAGTAATTGCATCATTACATCCTAAATTAGGTGAATTACGTTCAGTTAAACATACTCATGAAGTTAAAATGATGCAAGAAGCCATTGAAGTAACCAGACTCGGTATTGAAGCATTAATGTCAAATGCCAAAGCTGGCATTAGAGAATATCAACTTGAAGCGTATTATCATTTCGTTTTAAACTCAAATGGTGTAACTACCTCCTTTAATACGATTGCTGCAAGTGGCAAGAATGCGACCATTCTACACTATGAGAAAAATAACGCAGTCATTCAAGATAATGACTTAATCTTATTCGATTTAGGTGTGAGAAAAAATGAGTATTGCTCAGATATTTCAAGAACGTTCCCAGTATCAGGTAAGTTTACAGAAAGACAAAAAGCTTATTATGAACTGGTATTAGAAACCAATAAGAAATCGATTGAAATGCTTAAACCAGGCGTTACATTCCAAGAATTTAATGAATTTGGTAAGAAAATCTTAGCAGAGGGACTGGTTAAGATGGGCAAAATTAAAGATGTAAGTGAAGTCTCAAAATATTATTATCATTCATTAGGCCACTTCTTAGGACTAGATGTTCATGATGTTGGAAACTACACAAAACCATTTGAAAAAGGCCAAGTCATTACAGTTGAACCTGGATTATACATTGCTGATGAAGCAATCGGCATTCGCATTGAGGATAACATTCTATTAACCGATAACGGACATGTTAATCTATCAGAATCAATCATAAAAGAAGTTAAAGATATCGAAAACTTCATGAGTAAGAAATAATTAAGTAACTTATAAATCAAAGACTAGAGATTATTTTGATATGATCTTAGTCTTTTTTTTCATCATTTCAAAGTAAATTTGCGTTATACCGGTATGTATAAAGTGGAGGTATTAAGATGAAAAAATACATGATTGTGCTTTTAGTACTGATAACAGTAAGTTTTAGAGGTGTCACACTTAACGCTGATGCAGATTATGAATCGTTTGAATCTATAGAAATGCCTGAGGGTATATTTCTAAAAGATTATACAAAAGAAAACTATAAAGAATATTATAAAAAAGTCACGAAAAGGCGGTTTGCAGGCTGGAATGTTTTTATTGTCACAGAAGATGCCAAAGTAATCTATAGGACGGAAACCATTTTTTCCTATCATAATGATGGTTCGACAGCCATTGATTATGAATATAAGTACGATGGTACTAAGTCTACTTCAAGAAGCATTACCGCTTCAGGAACCATCGGAATCAATGCTTCAGGGACAGTGAAGAAATTCAAAGGGGGGCTAGAATCGTCCATTAAAAAAACATCTAATGTAGAGACCTCATCCAAAGAAAATGAGACATGGAAGATCAAAATGCAAGTTGATCCAGGAACCATGGCCAATCTATACATCCATGGAGAGGGGAAAATTACCAATGGGGTTGCTGCAAAATATGCATTTTGGATTCTACTAGAAAAAGGTGGATTCGAAGTATTTGTTGTCACAACCCAATATTATCGACTTGAGAAGGTGAAAATATGAAAAAAATAGTCCTAGCAGTATTCATTGTCTTGTGTGGAGTAATTGTCTATGTGAATATAAGATCCTATGATGAAGAGACATCCAAAAAAATACTTGTTGTACAAACGCTTTTCAGTAAGACCACCAAAGATGATGCTCTTGAAGTAAGAGTTCACCTTAATCAATCACATGCAATTGTCGATGCTGATGCAATTAAGTCCATTCATCTAATCAATGAAACAGAAACAAATAAACTCTCCATTCAATCATTTGATATAGAGAAGAAGTCACCTAAAACATATTTGAATGAAACATATCAGGAATATGCATTCATATTAAGGATTCCTGAACTCACTATGGATTATAAGATGTCTGAGTGTTATATGGTTGTCATATTAAAAAATGACCAAAAATACAGTCTTAAGATAGGGTCCCTGTCGATCATGTTTTACGAGGACACACAAAAGGTCAATATCATCAATCAATATGGTAATAATCCGGTAAGTGAGACGTTTTTGTCGAGTATTACACTTGAATATCAAGCTTCGGAGGCGCTAAATGTAATCGATGTTTATTACGCAGCGGATCGCTTTACTAAAATAGAGACATCCTACGATAGTCTTACAAATACTGGTACAATCCATATCAATGTTCCGATTGAATCTTTTGATTATAATGAAACCGCTTTAAGACTTATTTTTGATAACAATGGCACGACAGAATCGATAACACTTCATACTTTTAAATACTTTGAGAGAATGACAATGTCTCTTGATGAAAGTAGGCATATGATTTATGTCCTTGATTGAGATTAAAGAGGCCAGTAAGCGCTATGGAGACAAGATAATTATCGATAATTTTACCAAAAGCTTTCAAAGAGGGTCACTTACAGTCTTAAGAGGAAAAAACGGTTCTGGTAAAACCACTTTTTTGAAAATATGTATGGAGCGAGTAAAACTTGATAAAGGCTATATCAAAACTGCTGGTAGACTTAAATGTAGATATATGCCAGACTATGTGGAATTGCCTTATCAAGAAAAACCAATGAAGTTTATCGAATGGATGCTATCTATTTTAAAGATAGAATTGGATTTAAAGTTTCTTTCAGAGTTAGAAATCGATTTAACACATACTGTGGATATCCTTTCTAAGGGTAATAAACAAAAGATATTACTCTATTTCGCATTAGTGGGATGCCCAGATCTCGTTTTTTTAGACGAGCCCTTCACAGCATTAGATGCCAAAAGTATTAAATGCATCGAAAAAAGATTAGGGGAATTAATAAAACAAGGGGCTTGCATCATTGTCTCGTCACACGAAAAGAACTTGTTTAAAAGCATCGATCATGAGGTGATTAACATTGATGAGTTTAACGCTTTATGACTTCCTAAAAGAGTCAAAGAAAAAGGATTACTTGATGATAGTAATCACTTTACTGATATATGTCTTGTTACTGTTGATGTTATCCGGTTATTTTGAGCCTAGAGTTGAACGGATGCTTAATCACATAAATAATCAAAGTCATTATATTAATGAGACAAAAATGGTTTTATGGTATTTCTCTGTGATTCTATTGATTCATAGGGTTCAACAACTAATAAACGACCATGAACTATTTTTAGTAATTGGACTGAAGACAAAATACTACATATCAAAGTGGATTTCGCTTATGATTTCCTTAAGCATAATTTCTATCACAGGGTATGGAATTTTTCAAATAGTATTTTGGATTGCCTTTGATTCATACGTAAAGATAAGTGTTTCTTTTGGAATATATTTGACAAATGCTTTTGTTTACGCGAGTTTTATGGTATTATTAATGAGTGTTAAAAGTAAGTTCAAATGGATATTTCTGTTGATGTTGGCTGTGTTTTTACCAATGATGCAGACGGATACGAATCCATTATATTACTTAATTCCACATTTATTTGATTTTAGTATCACCCGTTTTGTTTATACCATTTCGTTAGCATTGCTATATAATGCGATTGGTTTGACTGGGTTGTTATTTAAATCAAAGTAATTTATACTTTTGGGTTGACAATAGATTGCCCATTAGGTATAATACATAAGGAACTAGAAATAGTGAAAAGAAGAAGTACCTACTTCTCGCCTGATTGATAAGTCAGTAGGCAAACAGTCACGTATTTAATATGCATATATTAATAACGTTAAGTGGGTACAATGTACACACTTTTTCTTTTATAAAAACACTTAGGAGGTGGAGCATATAAAGAGCCCCGTAAAAGGTAATAAAACAGATGCTTTAGTCAATGAAGGCATCATGGCTAGAGAATTATTGGTTATCGACGATCAAGGTGAAAACTTGGGTGTGATTAAAATCCAACAAGCACTAACTGAAGCTAGAAGAAGAGAACTAGATTTAGTTGTCGTATCACCAGATTCAAAACCAGTAGTAGCGAAAATAATGGATTACTCAAAATTCCGCTACGATCAACAACGTAAAGCACGTGAAATGAAGAAAAACCAACATGTCGTTGAAATCAAAGAAATTCGTTTGTCTCCAGTAATTGACAAACACGACTTAGAGACTAAAGTAAAGAGTGCTACTAAGTTCATTAGTAAAGGCGACAAGGTAAAAATCAGTTTGCGTTTTAGAGGAAGAATGATTGTTCATAGCTCACAAGGCTACAAAGTTATGGAAGATTTCATTCAAGCCTTAGGTGATTCAATTGTGGTTGAATCAAGCATTAAAATGGAAGGTCGTCAATTAAGTGCGACTGTAGCCCCAAAAACGAAATCATAAGGAGACTATATAAATGCCAAAACAAAAGACTCATAGTGGTTTAAAGAAAAGAATTAAAGTAACTGGTACTGGTAAATTACAAAGAGGCCATGCTTACTCAAACCACTTAGCTGCAAGCAAAACAACAAAACAAAATAGACAATTAAGAGGCGAAACAGGTGTGTCTGCATCAGACTACAAACGTATCAAACAACTGATTTCGAATCTTAAGTAGGAGGATAACATGCCAAGAGTTAAAGGAAGCGTACAAACACGCGCAAGACGTAAAAAAATCTTAAAATTAGCCAAAGGTTACTTTGGATCCAAACGTACTCTTTTCCGTACTGCACATGAACAAGTAATGCGTTCATTAGCATACGCTTACAGAGATAGAAAACAAACAAAGAGAAACTTCAGAAAAATCTGGATTTCAAGAATCAATGCTGCATGCAAACAAAATAACTTCAAATATTCATTGCTAATCAATGGACTATTAAAAGCTGGTGTAGTAATTAACAGAAAAATGTTAGCTGATTTAGCTGTTAACGATCCAAAAGGATTCGCTAACATCGTTGAAGTAGCTAAAAAAGGCTTAGCTGGCGAAGTTAAACCAGTAGTTGCTGAAGTTGCTGTTAAGGCTCCAAAAGCAGAAGTTAAAGAAGCTCCAAAAGCAGTAGAAGTTGATTTGGGAAAATTAACTGTTGCACAACTTAAAGAAATGGCACAAGAATTAGGCTTATCAGGTCTTTCAGGCATGAAAAAAGCTGACCTTGTAGAAGCTATAAGAGCTGCACAAACTAAATAATTATTAATGAATAAAGAATGGACTTACCATTCTTTTTTTTGTATAATGAGACTAGAAGAGGATGAAATATGTCTAGACGTTTATTAATCGCAATGATTATGGCCTCAAGTATTATTGTAGCTTTGGTCATTGCTTCTAGCTTTTTACAACCGAATCATCAAACCATTTATGCGCTAGTGAGCGTTTTATTTTTACTGTATCTGGCACTGTATGTGTTTGGCGGACTTGCAAAACTAATCGTATTCTTTATATACGGTGTTTTAATTGCGATTGTATTGGCATTAATCCCCGAACGATTCAGTCTAGTTGTCATATTCATTGGGTCACTAATCTTCGTTTCTAATCCGTTAGCAGAGTTTGAAACATATTTGGCTAATACTTTAAGTGACGCTGAAATAGAGCCGTTTAGACTAAAAATGATAGGTAAATATGAAACTTTTTATCAATATCGTCGTGAGATGAAAGATCATTATCATTTGCCTCAAACTCGAAAACTCTACACAAAAGCTTGGTATCATAGAGCACGTACGCTTACTGTATTAGTTTTATTTGGGATAGATATATTCATTTTATTATTCGTAGCTAACGATATTGCCTATTTCCAAGTAGTATCCTTAAGTAACATCTTAGGTATTTATTTCTTAACAATTGTGTTCATCATGATGATTCTGCTTCAAAAAAAGGGATTTACTACTATGATGAGAGCAGTAAGATTATCTGTATTTATCCCGATTATCTATATTATTGCATTAATAGATGATGTCGATCCGATGATAAAAGGGCTCTTCATGGCACTGGTTGGAGTATTTGGTTTATCAGTTGCTATCGTTGAATATGTAAAGTACTTTTCACGCGTAAGCTATAGTGCATACACTTATTATGATAGCGATAGACAGGAAATAGTATATGCGAATGCCTTATTTGAATCTCTAGTATATAATGAACAAACCACTGAAATTGGCCACTATGGAATCGAAGTACCATTGGAGACATTCCAAAGTCACTTTGATGAAATACTTGTCTATGCGAACTTTCATAAGTTTATTATCACTGCTTACACACATAATAAAAAGTATACATACGTTTTTGCTGAATTCATTAAGGGCCAGGAAAAACGAATGGAGAAATTCAAAATCTTTTTAGAAGGGCTATTTAAAACCCACGTTGGTCTGAGAGAATATAATGATTCTAGTCGAAAGTTTTATGAAACTAGATTCTTTCATAATCCGGAATACATTGTTGCTAGAGCCCTCAATTTAGCTCATTTACTGAATGAGTTAGAAATAAGAGGCGAAGTTATCATTAGTGTGGTATTATATTTTAAAACCATGGTGGACTTACAAAACTATCAGAAGAAGTATACATCAAGACGACTAGAAGAATTGGATCAAGAAGGCGTATACACAATTCAGACAAATCTGAAATGCCGTAATCTCGATTACTTAATTGAGACATCGGTTAGAGATATATTACTAGAGTCTATGCGTAATAATGGCACGTTTGTTCGCATCATGCTCTATTATTAGAAGGGAGAAGCTTTTATAAAAAAGCTAACAGAAAATATGATAAAGAAGGCAGTTATTCCAGCTGCAGGGTATGGCACAAGATTTTTACCTGCAACAAAAGCATTAGCAAAAGAAATGTTTCCAATTATTGATACCCCTACAATCCAATATATTGTAGAAGAAGCCATTGCTTCAGGTATTGAAGAAATTTTGATTATTGTTAGTGCTAATAAAAATGCCATTATGGATCACTTTGATCGCAACTTAGAATTAGAAGGCATCTTAAAAGAAAAAAACAAAACTGAGGAACTCAATATTGTCACAAGAGTATCTAATTTGGCTAATATTCACTATATTCGTCAAAAAGAACAACTGGGCTTAGGCCATGCGGTATTGTGTGCTAAAGCATTCATCGGTAATGAACCATTCGCACTCCTTTTAGGAGACGATTTGTATGTAGGCAATGAAAAACCCGTACTACGACAATTAATCGATAAATATGACCAATATGGCGGATCTTTCTTGGGAACGCTGGAAGTGGATTTACAAGATACCTCTAAATACGGTATATGTAAGCCAGAATCTGTGTTAGAACCAGGTTTATCACTATTAAGCAGTGTTGTTGAAAAACCAAAACCTGAAGTAGCTCCATCAAGAAGTGCAATCGGTGGGAGATATGTCTTATCACCAACGATATTTAAATACTTGGAGAACCAAGAACGTGGAGCTGGTGGAGAAATACAACTGACTGATGCAATAAAACGTATGATGACTGAAGAAAAGGTGTTTTCATACGATGTTGATGGTAAACGTTATGATATCGGATCGAGAATCGGATACATCGAAGCTACACTGGATTTTGGGTTGAAACGTGATGACGTTAGACCACAGGTTATTGAACTACTAAACAAGAAACTTAAAGAGTTAGATCAAAAGTAGTCAATTTGACAAACAACGTTTTCTAATGATAAAATATAAGTGCCTAGAAGGTAAGCTGTGGAACCCAACCATCCGAAACGGGATTTGAGAGTATGTGGGGTTGAAAGCCTAAATTATAGTTAGGAATCACAAAACATCACTTGATTATACCCACTGTAACAATTTTTTGTTCTCACACCTTTCTAGGTATTATTATGTATTTTAAGTCCATTTTTTGGACTTTTTTTAATGATTGCTAGGCTTTTTGTGAATGTTATGAATTCATTTTGCTTGAAAGCACTTTTATTCACATATATAGGCAAAATGATTAGGAAATAAGATATATCTATGATATAGTATTTAAGTATTAATTAAGAATTGAGGAAAAACATTGATTACATTTAAAGACTTAGATTTACTACCTGATGTTCAAAAGGCGATTGACCAATTAGAGTTCACGCATCCAACTGAAATTCAGGCAGCATCCATTCCAGTCGTAAGAGCTGGGAAAGATATGATTGGACAAGCGCAAACCGGGACAGGCAAGACATTTTCATTCGCGATTCCAATTGTAGAGAAAATTGATTTGGACAACCCAAATATTCAAGCGCTGATATTATTACCTACCAGAGAACTGTCTCTGCAAGTATATGCAGAGTTCTTAAAACTTATAAGATATTCGCGCAAAATCAGAGCTACCGTGGTTTACGGTGGACAGTCTATCGACAGACAAATTAGAAGTCTAAAAGATAGACCACAAATTATTATCGGAACACCTGGTCGTATTATCGATCACATGAACAGAGGCACATTGAACTTCAGTGATTTGCAAATGCTTGTTATGGATGAAGCCGATGAAATGCTTAAAATGGGCTTCCAAGAAGACTTAGAAACTATTTTAAAAGATACACCAAGAGAAAGACAGACTGTTTTATTCTCGGCTACTATGCCACCATTTATCAAAAAGGTTGCTTCAAGCTACCAAAAAGATCCAGTACACATTAAGATCGAAGCTAAGACATTAACCGTTGAAAAGATCAAACAAGTGTATTATGAAGTGAAAAAAGACTACAAAGATGACCTACTAGTCAGATTACTAGATTTTTATCATTTTAGATCGATTATCATTTTCGCTAATACCAAGAAAGGTGTCGACGATTTAGTCAGCTACCTTCAAAACCTTGGTTATAATGCTGATGCTTTACATGGAGATTTGAAACAACTTCAAAGAGACCGTGTAATGAACGCGTTTAGAAATAATCAAGTGAAAATCTTAGTTGCTACTGACGTTGCAGCACGTGGGCTTGACATCAATGATGTTGAAGCCATCATAAACTACGATATTCCACAAGAATTAGAAGTTTACGTTCACAGAATTGGTAGAACTGGACGTGCAGGGAAGAGCGGTTATGCAATCACTTTATCTAATGCATGGAACAGACGCAGAATCAAAGAACTTGAGTACTTCACAAAACAGCCGCTAGAATTGAAGGAAATTCCTTCAATCGACGATATTCATGCAGTGAAAATCAAAGGTATTTACAATCAAATCGTAGATATGATTACTGCAAAACGTGAAAATCGTTATGAAATAGTAATTCAAAAGCTATTATCCGATGGATACGATGGCATTGACATCATCAATGCGTTAATGACTTTAACGATTGATGAAACTGAAAAAGTTTACCGTGAAATTCCAGCAGATGTTAAGCCAAGACGTGAATTTGATTCTAAATCCAATGGACGTAGAGAGCAAAATGGTGCACCAAGAAGACCACAATCTTCAAATGGAACCTCAGGAAGTGGAAGAGTACGCGACTTTGTCGAATATGAAATCAACTTCGGTAAGCAAGATCAAATTAGAGCAGTTAGTCTAATTGATTTATTCAAGAAAGAAGCCGACTTATACTCAGGAAATATTGGCGATATCACGATTGGAGATACTAAAACAGTATTCCAATTAAACAGAATGGCTTCGAATAGAATCCTTCAGTTAGCTGGTAAAAAGTATAAAAACAAAGCAATCAAACTACGTAAACTATAAAAGGCATATTTATGCCTTTTTTGTTTGTTTTCTTTGCTTTTTTAAGCCATTTTATGTATAATTTTTATAGGTGATAATATGCTTGGAAATTACGAAAAAAAACCTTATGGACTAAAACAAATCAATGTGTTTATACCTTATACCTTAAACGGGTTATTAATAACATCCAAAAAAGATGAATCATGCGACGCCTTAGTAAAGGATATTGAAGCGGCTTTACCTGTTGAAACGCCTGTAAATAGATCTTTCTATAGACTGATTCAAGATAAAGAAATGCTCGATAGCATGAAATATACGATAGGTGATTATTCACTTTCGGATTTATATGCACCAAGCGGATTCAACCTTTTTTATTCGGATTTATTGCATTTTCAAGAAGTATATGACGAAGCACCTAACCATATTAAAAAAATTGGCTATGCTAATAGATTCTTAAAGGATCTTCATTTTGCATTATTTCAAAAACACCAAAATCACTATCCAGGTGAGTTCAGACGTACTCAGTCTTTTGTCGGAAATTCAATAGAACAAGCGACATATATCCCACCTGATGCAGAATCCATGAATATTTTAATGGAAGAAATGGAACTGTTTATGTATAGGGACGATGTATCTGTATACATAAGAAGTGCCTTATTGTATTTTCAGATAGCTACATCCTTACCATTCTTAATAGGTAATCTTGAACTTGCTAGATTAGCCTCAATTTTGTATCTAATAGAGTTTGATGGTATTAAACACTATATACCACTTTCAAAACATTTAGAAAACATTGAGGGAATCAGAGTAAAGGCTATTCAAGATGGAGATATCAATTTGTTTGTAATAGCGTTTCTAAAAGCCATTTTGCACGCAATTAAAGATACTAAAGAAATGATTAATGGCTATAACAAGCTTAAACGTAAACAAGAAGATAAGATTGAGAAAAGCGATCATACCATTTATCAAAAAAGACGCCTAACAGAAATGTTACACGTCAGTCACCGAATAATCTATTTGGAAAGTGAACCGCTTCAAGCACAATTTAATGTATTGCCGAAGACAATTATGAAGCGATATCGAGATTTAATGGATCTGGATATTGTTGGAAAGAAAAGCACGTATTTCTCTAACATCTTCTATAATAAAGCGATGTTGAAATTATTCGAATGAAAAACATCCAAGTAAAAATCATCTCAGGCAAATACAAGAACCAATCTCTAGTTAGTTTGAGTGAGCAAACAAGAGAAACCTCTCACGTCGTGAGGGGAGCAGTTTTTAATATGCTTTACAGCCTCTCAGGTAGTGGGCTTGATCTGTTTGCTGGTTCAGGCGCATATGGGTTTGAAGCTTTATCTAGAGGGTTAGATAAAATCACGCTAAACGATGTAGATAAACTTGCATTTCAGTCACTTAAACAAAACAATCTCAAGCTTAAAACAGACGCAAGACTTTACAATATGGATTACCAAGAACTGATTATAACACTGGTTGCTTCAAAAGAGGAATTTAATTATATCTTCTTAGATCCTCCTTATCATCTAGATATCAATCCAATCATTGAACTCGTTTCACCTTTACTGGCTTCAAATGGCGTTATTATCGCAGAAATGGATAAAAGTACTAATGTGAGTTTAAGTACGAATGATCTTTCTATTTTGAAAGAAAGAGTTCATGGTATTAAGAAAATAGTCATTATAAAAAATGTTAAATAACTCTAATAAAAAAAGCACTTAATGTGCTTTTTTTATCTTTCTGAAATTGCTCCTACAGGGCAAACTTCTTGACAAGCGCCGCAATCGATGCAAACATCTTCATCGATAACGTAGATATCCCCTTCAGAGATACAATCAACTGGACAAACTGCTTGACATGACCCGCATGCAATACAAGTGTCATCAATCCATCTTGGCATATTATCACTCCTTATGTTTATTTTATAATATGTCAAGCAAAATGTAAACACACAATCTAACTTAAACATGATTTATTGTTGCATTTGATGTATTTTTTTAGTACAATGAGATTGATATTAAAGGAGTGATTTAAATGGGAACATTAGGCGAAATTTTATCCATTGTTGGTGCCTTAGTATTAGGACTTATATTGGGTTTCTTCCTAGCAAGAGCGTGGTTTAAGAAGTATTTAAAGAAAAATCCACCAGTTAACGAACGAATGATTCGTGAAATGATGAGACAAATGGGCAGAACTCCATCTGAAAAACAAGTAAGACAAGTCATGAGTTCAATGAACCAAACAAAATAGTAAGGTGTAAATACACCTTTTTATTTTATTGTGTTAAAATAAAAATAAGTGAGGTATACTATGAAAAATTTCTTGAAAATATTAATCGGATTAAGTATATTATCCTATTTCAACGTCTTATTGATAACATATCAAATTAGAACTGATGGTCTTGATTCTATACAGCCGATTTGGATTATTACTATAGCTATTCCTGTGTTACTCTCCTTAGTGGGCTTTTCAGAAACATTTAAGCAGTATAAACGCTACACGTTCTTGGATATCCTTTTAAAGGTCACAATCATCGTCATTGTGCTTAGATCCAGTGGCTTAGCAGAAAAGTGGTATTTGGTTTTCAACTTATTGACCATTCCGTTGTTTATTGCCAATATCATGACTGAATTATTCCTTTATGCAGATTATAAACGCTATTTGACGGACCACAAAGAAATAGAGGTTTCATATTATCAATTGTTTGAAGAGAGCCTTAAAAACCCTGAAGAAAGCCTTGAGATTCAAGAAAAGTTTATCCATGCGATAAGGTATTCAAGGACATTACTGCAGTTCTTAATTGCAGGTGTGTTTTATATGTTATCGATTATATCCGTACTTACTGTTCTTCAAAAACATAGTACGCTCGAGGGCGTTATATTTGGCATTCTTGCGATTGCATCGATGTTAACTTTTGCTTTTTTGGTTATTCATACCGTAAGAATCCATTGGCGTCTTGGAAATCAAGTAACTCATAAACGTAAAATGATCAATACAATTTCCATCGTTATATTATTCTTAGGTATCGCAGTCACTACTGTATTGATATCTGTATTTGAGTTATCGATTGAACTATACGTTCTAGTACCGTTTTTCTACGTATTTGCAATTCCGATGGTCGTTTCAAACAACCACTTTGCTCAAATATGGACGGATAGTCTTTCGACAATCATCACAAAGAGAAAATTAAAGTAATGATAATAAAAAGGTAAACCGAGCGGTTTACCTTTTTGATTAGTTATTGCGTTTTCTTCTTGAAAGACATCTTATTTTCAGTACCGTTAAACAAACGCTTGTAGTTTTCTATGTGTCTATAAAAGATGAATAGAATCATTAAAGCATAGATAATGATTACAAACAAATTATCTAGAAGCGATTTATCAGGAAGATAAAATTCAATGAGTGATACGATGAAAACCGTTAGAGCAGCAAAAGTAGAACCAAGCGAGGCATACTTTGTAATAGCAACCACTGCAATGTACACAAGTATGCATGCAATACCAGCAAATGGTGTTAATGATAATACGATTCCAGCAGATGAAGCAACTGCTTTTCCACCTTTTAATTGATTAAAAATCGGGAATGTATGACCAATAACAGCCACTACACCAAACAATATCGCATAGTCATAAGCGCGGTTAAAGATCTCAATAGTAGTCTCTAAGTCATTTGTTCTTCTCAATAAATAAACGAGTAGAATTGGTAATGCACCTTTCAATGCATCCAATAAAAATGTCAGTATTCCATACTTCAAGCCCATTACTCTAATGGCATTTGAAGTTCCAATGTTTTTTGAACCGAGTTGTCTAATATCAATTCCTAAAAACACTTTACCTATCCATAGTCCATTCGGTATAGAACCGACAAGATAAGCAACAATAATTAAACCTAATTGTAATAACATATTCTCCATTTTGTCACCTCGGTACTAAAATATTATATCACAAGTCATTAAAAAGCAAATAAAATACGGCAAATTTAAAATCTGACTATATTTTTCATTGTGTAACCGTTAAAATGTTGATATAATATAGTTACAAGTAGGGACTGATTTAATGGAAGAAAATGAAAAAAAATATTCCGAAGACTCGATTCAAATATTAGAGGGTCTGGATGCTGTAAGAAAGCGTCCTGGAATGTACATCGGATCAACCGATACGAGAGGATTACATCATCTGGTTTGGGAAATCATCGATAACTCAATTGATGAAGCATTATCTGGATATGGTAACGAAATAATCGTAACGATAAAAAATGATAATAGCGTTGAAATTTGCGATTTTGGCCGTGGATTACCTTATAAGACACATAAGTCAGGTAAACCAACGACGGAAATCATTTTTACTGTTTTACACGCTGGCGGTAAGTTCTCAGCAGAAGGCGGATACAAAGTTTCTGGGGGATTACATGGTGTCGGCGCATCCGTTGTTAACGCCTTATCACAGTTTTTAGAAGTAACGATTTCAAGAGATGGTTCTATATTTAGACAACGTTTTAGTGAAGGCGGGAAAGTCATTAGCCCACTCGAAGAGATCGGAAAAACTAAGAAGACTGGGACAACAGTATGGTTTAAACCTGATCCAAAAATCTTCTCTACAACTCTTTTTAACTATGACACTATCAAAGATAGATTACGCGAAAGTGCATTTTTAATTCGAAATCTAAAAATAACTCTAAAGGATGAAAGAACGAACACTCAAGATATATTCCAATATGAACGTGGTATTTCTGAATACGTAGAGTATATAAATAAAGGCAAACAAGAATACCATGCGGTTAAGGACTTAATCGGCGTTTATAACATCAATAGTACTAATGCAATCGAGGTTGAAACGGCATTTCAATTCACTCAGAGCTATAGCGAAACAGTAGTTTCTTTCGTCAATAACGTACGTACACGTGATGGTGGTACGCATGAAACGGGCTTTAAATCTTCGATGACAAGAGCTGTAAATGATTATGCACGAAAATATGGATTCCTTAAAGATAAAGACGGTAACCTCGATGGGGTTGATATCCGCGAAGGTATCACCGCAATTATCTCCCTCCGAATTCCGGAAGCTTTCTTAGAATTTGAAGGACAAACTAAATCAAAACTAGGGTCTCCTGAAGCTAGAAACGCGATGGAATCTGTTATTTATGATCAACTTACTTATTACCTTGAAGAAAATCAAGAGTTCTCAAGTGGTCTTATTAAGCGTTCTTTGGATGCTTATAAAGCTAGAGAAGCTGCTAGAAAAGCCCGTGACGAGGCAAGAAGTGATAAGAAACGTAATAAGAAAGAAGTTACTTTATCTGGGAAGTTAACCCCTGCACAAGGCAAGGATAAAACTAAGAATGAACTGTTTTTAGTAGAAGGTGACTCTGCAGGAGGATCTGCAAAACAAGGTAGGGATCGTCGATTCCAAGCCATTCTTCCACTTAGAGGTAAAGTTATTAATACAGAAAAAGCCAATGTAGATGCTATTTTGAAAAACGAAGAAATCAATACAATTATCCATACGATAGGCGCGGAATTTGGCGCTGATTTTGACATCGAAAAATGTAATTATGACAAAATCATTATCATGACCGATGCCGATACCGATGGGGCACATATTCAAGTATTACTAATCACCTTTTTCTTTAGATACATGAAGCCACTTGTAGAAGCTGGTAAACTTTATATTGCATTACCACCACTTTACAAAGTATCCTACAAAAAATCAGGCAAGATTATCTCGCAATACGCGTGGACTGATGAGCAACTTAAGGAATATACACAATCCGGATCTTACACGCTTCAACGTTATAAAGGTCTTGGGGAAATGAACTATGATCAACTATGGGAAACAACCATGAACCCTGAAACTAGAACGCTTATAAGAGTCCAAATCGAAGATGAAGGCGAAGCAGAAAAACGCGTTTCTATACTAATGGGGGATCAAGTCGCGCCTCGTAGAGAATGGATTGAACATAACGTGGACTTCGTAGACGAAGATGACTTCCAAATTAAGGAGGCAAGCTATGAGTAAAAAAACGATTGACAAAAAAATAGATGCCTTTATTGAAGAAAAAATTAAAACTGAAAAACTTGAAGACATTATTGGAGAACGTTTTGGTAGATATTCCAAATATATCATCCAAGACCGTGCACTTCCAGATGCAAGAGATGGCTTAAAACCTGTTCAAAGACGTATTTTGTACGCTATGTATAAAATGGGTATGTTTAACGATAAACCATTTAAGAAGAGCGCTCGTATCGCTGGAGAAGTAATGGGGAAATACCATCCACACGGGGACTCCTCGATTTATGATGCGATGGTTAGAATGAGCCAAGGCTTTAAAGTTGGGGTAACGCTCATTGAAATGCATGGAAACAACGGTTCAATTGATGGCGACTCTGCCGCTGCAATGCGTTATACAGAAGCCAGATTATCAAAAGAAGCTGAATACTTAATCGCAGACATAGACAAAAGAACAGTTCCTTTCGTTCCAAACTTTGACGATGAAGAACTAGAACCTACCGTTTTACCAGCCAAGTTTCCTAACTTACTTGTTAACGGTGCTAATGGTATATCTGCAGGTTATGCAACGAAAATCCCACCACATAATTTGAAAGAGGTTATCAAAGCCACTATTGAGCGAATTGATAAACCTGATTTAACCATAGACAGATTGATGAAAATAATTCCTGGTCCAGATTTCCCTACTGGAGGAATCGTACAAGGTAAAGAAGGCATTAAACAAGCTTTTGAAACAGGCTCAGGAAAAGTTATTATCAGATCAAAAACATCCTTTGAAACGTTTAATAAAGATCAAACAAGAATTGTTATTAACGAGATTCCATATGAGGTCAACAAGGCTGAACTTGTTAAATCTATAGACTTACTGAGAATTGACAAGAAATTAGAAGATATTCAAGAAGTAAGAGATGAGTCTGACCGTGAAGGGCTTAGAATCTCAATTGAGTTAAAGAAGGACGCCAATCCTGATATTTGTTTAGCTTATTTACTTAAAAACACAGATCTTCAAGTAAACTACAACTACAATATGGTTGCAATTCATCATCAAAGACCAGTTCAAATGGGTGTTATTGAGATTATTGACGCTTATATTAATCACCAAAAGGAAGTTATCACTAACCGCTCAAACTTTGATTTAGATAAGGCAGAGAAGAGACTTCACATTGTTTCTGGCTTAATTAAGATGGTCGATGTCATCGATGAAGTTATTCATATCATTAGACAATCCAAAAACAAGCAAACCTCTAAAGAAAACATCATCAAGAAGTTTGGCTTTAGTGAACTTCAAGCTGAAGCGATTGTAACACTTCAACTCTATCGTTTAAGTTCGACTGATATCAACTTATTAATTAAGGAATCGAATGAGTTAGAAGAAAAAATCGAATGGCTAAAACAAGTATTATCTGATGAGCAAATGCTGCTTGGCGTGATTAAGAAGGAACTCAAGGAAGTATCTTCAAAAGTCGGAACACCAAGAAAGACTGTTATCGAAGAAGAAATCGAAACCATAAAGATTGAGAAAGCAGATCTTATTAGCGATGAACGTGTTCGCGTTGGCGTTACTAAAGATGGCTATATTAAGCGTTCAAACTTAAGAAGCTATACTGCCTCAAAACAACCAGGGCTAAAAGACCAAGACGGAATGTTATTTGATCAAGAAGTTTCTACAAAAGATGTCTTGCTAATGTTTACCACATTGGGAAATTACATATACTTACCAGTGTTCGAACTTGAAGAAATGAAGTGGAAAGACTTGGGTGCGTTTATCAATAATATCGTCCCAATAGAAAAGAATGAGTTTATCATAAAAATATATGCTATCTCAAACTTTAATGTGGATACGAATGTGTTATTAACCACTGAACAAGCCAGAATTAAGCAAACTAAGCTAATGGATTTTGAAGTATCTCGTTATTCAAAGACCATTCGTGCAATGAAGATTCAAGAAAATGATGAATTAACCAGTGTTGATCTATATACAAAGAATAATATCATTGTCTTTACGAAAGAAGGCAAAGCCCTTCGTTTCCACCAAAACGATGTACCCGTTTATGGTACTCAATCGAATGGTATATCTTCAGTGAAATTAGATCCTACAGATAAAGTGGTTAAAGCAATCTATGCTAAATCAAGTGATGATATCCTTATTCTTACTTCACTAGGCAATATTAAACGTGATAAAGTGGATAATATTCCGATGTCAAAACGTTTAAAAGCAACCACAGAGTTGATTAAGCTGAGAAAACGCAATCCACACTTCATTCGTGACGTTTCGAGGGTATCAATTGAACAATTTAAAGAAAACGTCGATGTTTTAGTAACTGCAAAACAAGGGTCTTTATTGCTCAAAATTGAAGACTTAAAGAGTAATGCTGAATATGGTAAACCATTCTTAGATACAGCAGTTTTTGGTAAATCTCTATTCATCACTCTTAATCCTGCAAGCACTGAAGCAGACGATGAAGAATTAATTGAAAAGGGCTCAGTTGTGCTAACAACACCTAAAAAACAACCTGTTGTTAAGACACCAAAAACTATAAAAATTGTAGAAACCAAAGAAGAACCGGCAAAAACAGTAGAAATAAGTACGCCAGTCGTTTCTGAAACTAAAGAAACGGCTGATTTAGAGCACACAGACGACAAGAAAATACATATTAAAAAATTGTCTCTATTTGAAGATGACGATTGGAAGGAGTAATATGATAAAAATAGTAGTAAACAAAAAGCAGTACGAAGTTGAGTCTGGTACAACACTAGAACAACTAAAAAAGCAGCTTAATCTTGAAGCTTATGCCGCAACTGTCAATAACAGAATTCGTGAATTGACTTTCCCTCTAACAAAGAACTCAGAGGTTCAATTCTTGGATTTAACCGACAGAGATGCCGTAAGAATCTATGAGTCGACATTAAGATATGTCATATCTATGGCTGTAAAAAACTTGTATCCTGAAGTGAGTGTTAAATTCAACTACAGCGTTTCAAGAGCGATTCTTGGTATATTAGATAATTTAGATCATAAATTAGACCGAAATACCATCAAATCCATTGATTCTGAAATTCAAAGAATCATTGAGCAAGATTTACCGATTGAAAGAAAAACAATCGATTTAGATGAAGCAATCGAGATGTATAGATCTCATGGCTATCTAGACAAAGTGAATATCTTAAAATACCGTGATGAAGACAAAGTAAACATGTACACATGTGAAGAATACTTCAACTATATGTTTGGTTACATGTTACCTTCTACAGGCTATCTAAAAGAATATGCACTATCGCTTTACCACCCAGGTTTTATTATTCAATACCCAAGAAGTGAATTGGGAGGTATCATCCCACCATTTGATGATGCACCAATCTTCTCAAAAACCATTAAAGAAGCAACCAAATGGGGGAAGAATATTGATGGCGACTACATTCATAAGTTAAACCAATACGTTGAAAAAGGCTTAACTGTTGAACTTATTAACATGTGTGAAACAAAGCATAACAGACAAATGGCTGAGCTCGGAGAACGCATTTATCAAGACATCGATTCAATCCGTTTAATCGCAATCGCAGGCCCTTCTTCAAGCGGCAAAACAACATTTAGTACACGTTTGAGAATTGAACTGTTATCTCGCGGTATTAAGCCATTAATGATTTCAATTGACGATTATTATCAACCAAAAGATCAAGCTCCGAAAGACCAATTTGGTAATCCGGATTTAGAACACATCGAAGCACTAGATATTAGCTTATTCGATGAACAAATGTTGGCACTTATTCAAGGTGAAGAGGTTACATTACCACACTTCAACTTCAAAACAGGCCGCAGAGAAGCTGGTAGAAAAGTTAAAATTAGTGAAGCTACACCAATCATCATTGAAGGTATTCATGCCTTGAACGACAGATTGACTTCATCTATTCCACAACATCAAAAATTCAAAGTATTCATTGCGCCACAAACTCAATTACACATTGATGACCAAAATCCAATTAGCTTTACAGATTTAAGATTATTAAGACGTATTGTTAGGGATCAAAAGTTCAGAAACTCACCTGCAGATGAAACCATCTCAATGTGGGCAAGCGTAAGACGCGGAGAATTCAAGTGGATTTATCCATATCAAGAAACCGCAAACTACGTATTCAACTCAGAATTAACTTATGAATTGGCTGTATTAAAGAAACATGCATATAGAACTCTAAACAATATCTCTAGAGAGTCTGAGCATTTCATCACAGCTAACAGATTACTGAAGTTCTTAAAGTACTTCATTGATATTGAAGATGATTTAGTTCCAAACAACTCATTATTAAGAGAATTTATCGGTGGATCAGTATTCCACGTATAACCCTTTAAGGAGGTGCTAATTTGAAGTGTCTAGAATCCTTAGAACGAAGAGCTCAAATACCCAATGATTTAATGTTAAAACTGTTTAAATTATACGAGTCTAAAGGTCAATCGTTCTATTATAAAGATTTGTTTTCAAGAGATGACGAAGTCATGTCACGAAACACGTTAGAACAGGATACACAGGCATTGGCCCAGTATTTGGACCTAAAATTAACTCTGCCAAGAATCAAGCTTCTAAGTGATCCAAAAAAGGACTTTGCTGCAAAAAACAAAGACGAAGTCCTACTAAAGAACTTAAAAGACATACTACAAAGGATTCAGTTGTTAGGAGATACGTTCTACCTTTCAACTAACGAAGTAAAAGATTTAGCATTTAGCCTTGCTAGAGATTACTCTGACATCAGATTAGTCAAGAAAAACAATGCTAAATCCCCAAAAGTAACTGATAATTTTGATGATTTTCCTACTGAAGAGAAACTCATTAAGCTTGTAGAAGCTTTTAATAAGACCTTTAGAAGCAAGAAATATGAGACCATTCAAATCATATCTAACTTCTATATCGACTTTATTAAGCTTGAGTTATTTACTAGTCATAACGAATTATTAGGCTTAATACTTATCTATACGGTCATTTCTAATCAATTTAAAGTATGTAGATATGATTCATTCTTTAAGGCCTTATTACCACTAAAAGAACAGTTCTCAAATGCATTTATTCAAGCAGGATACAACTGGAGTGAAGGCTATTCACAAACAGAATCCATCGCAAGAGTGTTTGTTGCAGTATTAGATGAACTTCATAGAAATGTAGAGATAAAGGCTCATGAATATGAGTTTGATCGTAAGATGAATAAATCAGATAGTATCGAAGGTACAATCTTGAAAGGGTCAACTACCTTCAGCAAAAATGATATTAGAGATAAGCATCCATACTCAAGTGATGCAACCATCAATCGTACATTAATGAGTATGAAGGAACGAGGATTAATCAGACCACTTGGAAATGGTCGTAGTGCAAAGTGGCAGAGAATTGCTCCTAAGAGTGAAAAATTCAATCCACAGCAACTCGAATTATTTCCAACTAATAATGACTAGATTTATAAAACCAATCTAAGCACAGTCTAAAACGGCTGCGCTTTTTTTATACATAAAATCTGAATTAATATTCATATTATAGAATTGAATTTAGATGTTAAATAGATTTCATACGGTCTGGTCGATTACGAGAAGTTGATGATTATAGAAACTTAAAACGATTAGATGCAAGACTACTTTGATACACACCCCATGAATGAAAGAAGAAGAGGAAGTAGTAGCCTTATGATCGAAACTCTGTCTTGGAAGGTCAAAAGCAACGAAAAATGTCCCAGATAGAGAAAGTATAAGCATCTTCGTAGCCGTTTTGTCTACAAACTTCTCTCGAGATGCTTTAAATACATAATAATCATTTTATGAGTACGATTAAAACAGTTAATAAAAGCTCTTATGGTTCAATAAACACACCAATGATTGTTTTATTGATATAATTTAACCCGAAGAAGATGACTATTTTATTTCTACGTTTGTTCCTATAATGTATATTATGTTAACCGTTTATAATTGCGATAGTGATGAGATGATAGGGTTTTGTGTGGGTATGTTGGTATGTTGGTAACTGTAAACTTTGGCCTTCTTCAAGTATGGTGTGTCGTTTTTATCGTTTTTAAGAAACGTATTGTGCCTTCACAACCTTATTAACGAGCCATTGATTTTTCTGTTCGTTTGTTTACTCACATTTGGCATTTCCATGATAAAATATTTCCGGAGATGATCTTATGATGCAAAAAATACTTATCTTATTTACTGGCGGTACGATTTCAATGACTACTGACCTCTCTACAAAAAAAACTGTCTTAGATGATTCAAATATAGATTTGATATCATCAATTAGTAAGCGCTTTCAAAATAATGAGTTAGTTCCATTAGTTTTCTCTATGAAACCTTCTCCCGCAATGACTCCTAATGATATGTGTCGTATTGGCCAGTTGATTGATGAAAAACTTTCACAAGATGATTACGCAGGTTGTGTCGTTACTCACGGTACAGATACCTTAGAGGAAACTTCCTACTTCTTGGATTTATTTTTACAAACTCGTAAGCCTGTCGTTGTAACGGGTTCTATGCGAAACTATTCTGAACTTGGGTATGATGGATTCTCAAACCTTGTTAGTTCAATTTTGGTTGCCGGAAATCCTGCTTCAATTAATCGTGGGGTTCTCGTATGTTTGAATGATGAAATTAATTCTGCCTCTGAAGTTACTAAGACACATACATTAGCTTTAGATACATTTAAGTCTATGGAGTTTGGTCCTTTAGGGATTGTCGATGAACAAGATGTGATCTATTATCGCGAATCGGTTAAGCATAAATACCACTTAACACCTTCTCAATTGACCGCACGTGTGGACATTATTAAGGTTACAACTGGAATGGATTCATCTTTGCTAAATTATTATGTGGAATCTAAGCTTGTTAATGGGATTGTCCTAGAGGCCTTTGGTCGTGGAAATGTACCTCCAACAATGGTCGATGGTATTAAAAATGCAATCAATCATGGCATAAAAGTTGTTGTTACTTCTAGATGTCCGAAAGGTCGAGTTAGAGATACATATGCATATGCAGGTGGTGGAGCTCATTTAAAGGAGCTTGGCGTATTGTTTTCTGGGGATCTATCAAGTCAAAAATCAAGAATCAAATTACTATTGGCATTGAGCCTAAATAACGACAATATAGACCAATATTTTGAAATTGCATAAATTCAGTCTAGATATTCTAGGCTTTTTTTATTATGAATTTTTCGGTTCTAAAATCATTTTAGTATAATTTGATAAGAAAGCCATTTAAAAGATATTTATTAATGCGTTTTCATTGATTGAAAATGAAAAAAGCATACGCTTACATATCGCATTTCATACTTTTTGTGGTAATATAGTATTGTATGTTTATTCTTATTACACGTGATTTAAAATTAGAGTTGGAGGGATGTTTGTGAAAAGAAAAACAAAGATTGTATGTACAATTGGTCCATCAAGTGAAAGTGAAATTATGATCGAAAAAATGATCGAAGCTGGAATGAATGTAGCTCGATTGAACTTTTCACATGGTTCACATGAAGAACATAAAGCGCGTATTGAAACAATTAGAAAAGTCGCCAAGAGAATGGAACGCTTCGTTGGTATTCTTGCCGATACAAAAGGTCCTGAGATTAGAACAGGCGTATTCGAAAATGGCTTTGCCACTTTCAAAAAGGGCGATATTGTAAGAGTTCACAAAGAACCTATTTTAGGTACTAAAGAAGCTTTTCATATCGATTGTAATGAACTGTATGACGATATTAAAGTTGGTGATTTCTTATTAATTGATGACGGCAAAATGCGTCTTAATATCATTGAATCAACTCCAACCATTTTAACATGTGAGATTGTTAATAATGGGATTATCAAAACCAAAAAAGGTGTGAATGTACCTAACGTAAAACTATCAATGCCATTTGTATCTAAAAAGGACAGAGAAGATATCGAGTTCTGTGCTCAAATGGAAGTTGATATGATTGCTTTATCCTTTGTTAGACGTAAAGACGACGTATTGGAAATTAAGAAAGTATTAAAAGACTTAAATGCACCTAAAATTGAATTAATCGCGAAGATTGAATCTCAAGAAGGTGTTGATGAGTTAGATGGCATCTTAGAAGCTTCTGATGGCGTAATGGTCGCAAGAGGTGACTTAGGTGTTGAAGTATCAACTCAACTAGTTCCATTATATCAAAAGAGAATTATTGCGAAAGCAAATGAAAAAGGAAAACCAGTCATTACAGCAACACATATGTTAGAGTCAATGATGAGCAACCCAAGACCTACTCGCGCTGAAGCTTCTGACGTCGCAAACGCGATTTTAGACGGTTCTGATGCTATTATGTTATCAGGTGAATCAGCTGCAGGTGAATATCCAGTTGAATCGGTTCAAACAATGGACATTATTGCAACTGCAATTGAAGAAAACATTCCTTACTATGACAAGTTACAAAAAGCAATTACTACTTCTCAACCTACAGTAAACGATGCGATTGGTATCTCAGTTAGCCAAAGTGCACTAATCCTTCCTGAGGTAAAAGCTATTGTGGCATTTACTGAAACAGGTGGAACACCTAAACGTCTATGCAAATTTAGACCATCGGTTCCAATCATCGGCGTTGCAAACAATAAAAAGACTTGTACTCAACTAACTTATTATTGGGGAGTTATACCTGCTTACCGCAAAGACTTCACTGATATGGGTTCATATGACAGAGTGGCTGTTGAAGTTGCTCAAGAATTCGGATTAGTTAAAGGTGACAAAATCATCATCACATCTGGTTGGGCTCAAAAACATGGATCAACCAATACACTTCGTATTATTGAAATATAAGACAAAAAAAACTATCAAAATTTGATAGTTTTTTTTATAGTTGTTTATTGAATTGCATCCTCAGGTTGATCGATTGAATCCGTTGTTTCTACGACGGGTTCATTTACCTCAATTTGAGATTTTTTCTTGCGATTTTTCTTTGGCTTATCCATTACTTCAGGTTCTAGAGTGACCTCTTCAGTTGACTCATCAACTGGTTCTGACACTTTGATAGAATTTGATGCTGTAGTTTCAACTACTGGATGATGCTCATGCTCAGTTTTCTTTGATTTCTTAGAATGTTCCACAACATTTTCTGACTTTAGTTGCTCTTTTGCAACTTTATCAGTATTGATTGATTCAACTTCTGAAATTGCATTTGTGAATTCAGCTTTAATTGTTTGAAGTTTGATTCGTTCGATTTCCAGTTCTTTGGCTTTCTTCAACGCTTCAAGTTCTAATTCTCTAGTACGGTTTTCCTTGATCGCTTGTTCACGGATACGAATCTCGTTAAGTTTAAACTCATCTTGATCGAGTTTATATCTAATCGCATCGTGTTCTTTCTTTTGTTGTCTTCGAATTTCTGATTCCCTCAATGCTTTATTGGTTGATAAAGCCATATGACGTTTGAGTTTTGCAAATGGTCTGAACAGTAATCCAATGATAAGTCCTGTACGCTCAATAAGATTATATTGGCCGCTTTCAAAACGTTTTTTCTTGCGATCTAGTTTTTCAGCATGCATAATCTTCCTAAACTCTTTACGCATAAATTTGTTGTTTACACGAGGTTTAATGGCTTTCCTTAGACCTATTTCGTTTTCTACATAAATCTTGAATTTACGATATTTTTTGCGATTATTGAAGACGAACGGCTTAATCTCATTTAAATCAAAACGAGTTTGATATTTACTTCTAGGAGCAATCATAACAACTTTTTCTTCAATTGGGTGTGAAATATTCCCCAGTTCGACACCAACCACATTGATATGGTTAGTTGAGAAGGCTTTGTTGATAATGGTTAAATTGATGTATTGAATCCCATCAATTTCTAGCAACGATTCGTTGATGTAAAACTCTTGTTCACCTACACGGCTCGCTATACGTTTTAGTTGGTTAATAATTACCAAAAGTAACACTAAAAGTAGGAAAAGTGCGGAGAAGATGATGATTGTTTCAGGGGTTAATTCTTTTAACCATTCAAGCATATTATGCCTCCTTTAGATTTTTGAGGAATGACTTACCATATTCGGTTTTATCGACTTTAAAGTTTTCAGAAATTGTAGCAGCGATATCAGCAAATGTGAACATTGCTGGTAGAGCTTTACCTGGTTTACCTTTTTGGTAAGCAAGTAGTGGAACATATTCACGAGTATGGTCGGTTCCATGATGGATTGGATCGTTTCCATGGTCCGCTGTAATCATTAATAAGTCGTTTTCATTTAAATTAGCAATTAAATCTGGTAATTGACGGTCAAAATCCTCAATAGCTTTTCCGTATCCAATTGGATCTCTTCGATGGCCATATAATGCATCAAAATCGACTAGATTTAAGAAGCAAAGCCCTTTAAATGGATGATTTTTTGCAATTTTTGTGATTTTATCCATGCCATCATCGTTTGAAACAGTACGTTCATAATTATTGATACCTTCGCCAACGAATATGTCATTAATCTTTCCTAAGGCGATAACATCGAATCCAGCTTCATCAAGATAGTTCAGTGTTGTCTTTCCAGTAGGTTTTAATGCATAATCATGTCTGTTAGGTGTACGTTTAAAGCTATTCTTGTCTTTTCCAACAAATGGACGTGCAATAACTCTAGCTACTTTCCATTCTTCTTTCATTGTAATTTCACGAGCAATTTCACAAATACGATATTGTTCTTCGATTGGAATGATATCTTCGTGCATTGCGATTTGTAATACTGAATCAGCAGAGGTATAGACAATTAAGTCACCCGTCTTCATGTGTTGTTCACCAAGTTCAACAAGGATTTCAGTACCTGAAGCAGATTTGTTACCAATAATTCCTCTACCTGTTTGTCTAGAAAGTTCGTCTAATAGCTCTTTTGGAAAACCAGTATCAGTGAACGTTTGGAAAGGTTCAGTGATATAAAGACCCATCATTTCCCAGTGACCAGTCATAGTGTCTTTTCCTTTAGAAGCCTCCTGAATCTTAGTATAACTTGCTAGCGGGTTGCTAACTGCAGGAACACCTTTGATTGGAACTATATTTCCATAACCAAGTTTTTGCATGTTTGGTATTCTTAAGTTCATTCTTTCTGCAATGTGTCCGATTGTGTTTGATCCTAAATCGTTGTAGTCTTTAGCATCAGGTGCTTCGCCACAGCCTAAACTGTCCATGACGATTAAAAAAATTCTTTTATACATTTTATTTCTCCTTTGCGCGTGGATGCGTTTCTAAATAGACATCCTTCAAATGTTTTTGACTAATATGAGTGTAAATCTGTGTGGTTTGTATATCTTCATGACCCAATAAGGATTGTAATGTCCTTAAATCAACGCCAGCCTCAAGCAAATGAGTAGCAAATGAGTGTCTTAAAGTATGAGGAGATACTTCTTTATTTATGCCTGCATTTTGAGCAAGTTTTTTCAATAATTTAAAGAATCCTTGACGTGATAGTCTTTGTCCGTATTGATTTACGAATAAATAGTCTACTGTACTATTAATTGTAAGTTTATTTCGTGCTTTTGTCAAATACTGTCTCAATGCAATTACAGACAATTCTCCAAGTGGAACTTCGCGTTCTTTATTTCCTTTGCCAATTACTCTAACATGACCGGCAGTTAAGTGAATATCTTGGATTTTTAAGTCAAGTAATTCAGAAACACGTAAGCCAGATCCGTAGATTAATTCCAGTAATGCTTGGTTTCTTAGTGCTAGAGGATCATCACCCTGAATGGCTTGCAACAGTTTAACGACTTCATCAACAGATAGCACTTGTGGAAGAGTTTTTATCGTTTTTGGAGATTCAATTTCGATTGCTGGGTTATTATCAGTCTCTTTTTCAATATATAAAAACTGATGAAACCCTTTAATTGCAGTTAGTTTTCTTGAACTAGACTTACTAGACAACTGTTTGTTCTTGAGTGTTTTTAAATAGGCTTCAACATGTTTCTTCTCAATTTTTCTGACATTTTTGATTGAATGATACTTTTCTAAGAAGCTTCGGTATTGTTCTAAATCTCTTAGGTAAGCCATAATTGTGTTTTGAGATAAGCCCTTTTCACGTTTTAAATAGTATTCATAGTCTTTTAGCAAATAGATCATACAAACACCTCAAATACTTGATTGCCTAATAGAAAACCTTTTTGGGTTAGTTTTAAATAGTCCTTTTCGATTGTAATCAGTCCAAGTTCAAAGAACTTAGATAAGTCAGGATAGGATTCAATCACATCGACATTATATTTTTCTTTAATCTCTTTTAAGTTAACCCCACTGGAACGTCTTAAGCCAAAGATGAGTGAGTCAGACAGTCTTTGATAATCTGTTTCAACATAACTGCCTTGTCTTGGCATGTGATAATATTCGGATAAGTGTCGATGATTATAATATCTGATCTTACCATCGTATCCATGAGCACCAGCCCCAATAGCATCATAAGGTTCCATTGTCCAATACAGTTGGTTGTGCATGGAATACTTGTGATCTTTTGCAAAATTAGAGATTTCATATTGCTCATAACCCTGTTCTTTCAGTTTTTGAACAATCATCTCATACATATCTGCTTCTAGGTCGATATCTGTTTGATTGAATTCTTTCTTCAAATACTTATGATAGAAGACTGTTTTTTCTTCTAAAATGAGAGAATAATAGGATACATGAGGGACATCGAGTTTCTTTAACAGTTCCAGATCGTTTTCAATTGAGTTAATGGTTTGTCCTGGTATTGAGAAAATTAAATCGATGCTAATGTTGGTAATACCAATTGATTTTAACGAGTATACTGTGTCGAATACTTGCTGATTAGAGTGCTTTCTTCCAATATATTCAAGAATAGGTGCTTCGAATGATTGAACACCTAAACTCACACGGTTTATTCCGTATTCTTTAAATAACAACCCTTTTTCGTGCGTATAGGATTCTGGGTTGACTTCAATTGTAAACTCAGTTGGGTTATATCGACTTAATAACTTAAATAGTGTCTTTAGTTGATCAACCGAAAGCATTGATGGTGTCCCACCACCTAAGTAAATCGTATCGTAGAATGGAACATTATCAGTTATGGTTAAAAAATCTTTTTCTAGGTATGCTAAATATTCATCAATCATGGATTGATTTTTTGCAACCCTTTTTGCAAAATCACAGTAAAAGCAAATGTGTTCGCAAAAAGGAATGTGTACATATAAACCTCGCATTATTAATCACCTATTTCATTATAGCATAGGTTTACATAATGTGTTTGTAGAAATCATTTCAATCAATAAAAAAGGAGTCAGGAAATATCCTGAATCCTATTACTCGTCTGAGTTTGATAAGATTGCCATAAAAGCTTCTTGTGGGACTTCAACAGAACCTACAGCCTTCATTCGTTTCTTGCCGGCTTTTTGTTTTTCTAATAATTTACGTTTACGAGATATATCTCCACCGTAACACTTAGCTAATACGTCTTTTCTCATCGCTTTAATGGTTGATCTTGCGATAATTTTGTTCGAAACAGCTGCCTGAACAGGGATTTCAAACATTTGACGTGGAATCAAGTCTTTAAGTTTATCAGTGATGGCTTTCCCTCTTTGGTATGCAAAATCTCTATGAACGATAATGGATAATGCATCGACTACTTCACCATTTAATAAGATATCCATCTTTTGAAGCTTAGATTCTTTATATTCACCAATTTCATAGTCGAATGAGGCATAACCCTTCGTAGATGATTTTAGTTTATCGAAGAAGTCATAGACAATTTCTGAAAGCGGTAATTCATAATGAATTAAAACTCTTGTTTTATCTAAATATTTCATATCACCGAAGATACCACGTTTTTTCTGGCATAAATCCATAACAGCTCCAACAAATTCTGTTGGACACATGATTTGTGCTTTTACATAAGGTTCTTCAATGGAATCAATTTCTTGAGGCGTTGGCAATTTTGAAGGGTTATCAACTACAACCATTTCACCATTGGTCAAATTCACATGATAAATAACGGAAGGTGCAGTTGCGATAAGTTCAATACCAAATTCTCTATCCAGACGTTCTTGAATGACTTCCATATGAAGTAATCCTAAGAATCCTGTTCTAAAACCAAATCCTAAAGCTTGTGAAGTTTCTGGTTCATAAGCTAATGAGGCATCATTTAAAGCAAGTTTTTCTAAAGCGTCTTTTAAATCGTTATATTTTGAGTTATCAATTGGATATAATCCGCAGAATACAACAGGATTGAGTTTTCTATACCCTGGTAAAGCACGTTTTGCAGGATTATCTTTGAGTGTAATCGTGTCCCCTACACGCACGTGTTCTATATCTTTAATGGATGCAGTTAGGTAACCTACATCCCCTACAGCTAGAAAATCGCGTTTTTCTTCTTTAGGGGTATGAACTCCAACTTCAATGACTTCATAACTTGAACCATTACTCATCATTTGAATGGTATCGCCTTTCTTCAATATCCCATTTTTAATTCGAATATAAGGAATAACGCCTCTATATGAATCAAATACTGAGTCAAAGATTAATGCTTGAAGAGGTTCATCAATCGATCCCTGTGGAGCAGGAACATATTCAACGATTTGATCAAGTATTTCTGTAATCCCTATTCCAGATTTAGCACTCGCTAAAACGGCATTTTCAGCAGGAATTCCAATGATATCTTCAATTTCATGTTTTACCCTTTCCGGATCGGCACTTGGTAGGTCAATTTTATTAATAACTGGGAGAATTTCCAAATTATTATCCAAAGCCAAATAAACGTTTGCTAGTGTTTGAGCTTGGATACCTTGTGCGGCATCAACTACTAGTATAGCGCCTTCACATGCAGCAAGTGATCTAGACACTTCATAGGTAAAGTCTACGTGACCTGGAGTGTCGATTAAGTGGAAAGTATAATCCTCACCATCTTTGGCATGGTATATGATTTCAACAGCAGTTAACTTAATGGTTATACCACGTTCGCGTTCAAGATCCATACCATCAAGTATTTGAGCTTTCATTTCTCTGGAAGTTAAGGTTTTAGTTTGCTCTAAAATACGGTCAGCCAATGTTGACTTACCGTGATCAATGTGAGCTATGATTGAAAAATTTCTAATTCGCTTCTGTCTTTCTAAAATTTCATGTTTGTTCAATATTTGCACATCACTTTCTAACCGTTAAAATTTTATCACTTTATGGCTTTATTAGCAAGAAATTTCGATATTTGAAGAGGATATAACAGAAAAACGTTTTCACTATAGCCTATACGAAAATTATGTTGCATTTTTGTTGACAAATCTTTATAATATTAGTGTACAAGATGATTTCAAATTAAATAGGAGGAAAAATTAATGAGAAAATTCTTTTTAGTCGCTCTCACATTCGTTGCTGCGCTTGCATTAGCTGCATGTAATGGTGATAAGAAGGCAACCGCTTATGGACTAGTTCATGGGCATTATGTAGGTGAAGTAACTGTTACAGTTGCAAACAACAAGGTGAAAGATGTAAAAATCGAAGAATACTTCTTACCTTATAGCTGGGCAAAAGTATCTAACGAAGCTGGCGATTTAGTCGTTGTTGTTGATGGAGCAAGAGGCGCATCAAACTATGCAAAATACATCAAAATCGGTGACAAGTTATTTACTGCTGAAGTTTTGGGTGAAGCTACAAAGCAAACTATCAACTATAAAGCTGATGGTATCGCAAACTTAGAAGAGTATGTTAAGACTCATGACAATGCAAAATGGTATGTAGATCAAGTCAAAGCTGACAAGTTCTTCGTTGCTAATGCTTCAGGTGTTAAAGAAACTACTTTAACTCGTAATGATGCGACTTCAAACACTTCAATGAAGAAATCCGAATCTGGTTACTGGCCAAAAGGTGACAAATATCCACTAGGTTGGTCTGGAAACGTTGAAGCTATGATCGAAGCTTTCGTTGGTGAAAAATTAACTGCAACAGAAACTACTAAAGATGCAACTTCTAAAAAATGGAGCTTTGGTACAGTTGAAACTGGTGCAACATTAACTGACTTCGCTGATTACTACAAATTAGCAAAAGCTGCTTACGAACAAGCAAGCAAATAATCATTAATCAGATAAACTACTTCTCAATTGAAGTAGTTTTTTTTTAGTGAAATAAAAAAACAGCAAAAGCTGTTTTTTAAATGGGTGTCAATATGCATAAGCCATGTTCTGTCTCTTTCGAGTGTAATCATTTATCTCTATTTCTAGCTCCAAAATGCATTCAGTTCTGCTTTTAGAGTGCCCCTACCAAAATTTGGGTTACTAGCTTGTGGGGTTTACCGCGTTTCATTTACTCATTTCTGAATAACTCGTCTCTGTGGCACTTTAAGGTTCATTCATAGTTTCCCTTAGAATGAATACCTGCCGTTATGCCGAAGCATACCCTAAGTTATTGTTTCCTTAGGCGCAAACACTACAGTCATCGCAGACTGTGCTAGCATGGACTTTCCTAACCATTTCTGGCTCGATTACCTTCTATTGACTCACTCATTTTAGACTATTTTCTATTATTTGTCAACCAAGTCAAAAAAAGCACCATCATTTCTGATGAGTGCTTTTATTATATATATTAGTTTTCTTCTAAAGCGTCTTTTCTAGATAGGTCAATTCTACCTTTGTCATCGATTCCAATGCACTTAACTAGAATAACATCGCCAACTGAAACAACGGATTCAACTTTTTCAATGCGTTCTTTAGCAAGTTTTGAAATATGTACTAGGCCTTCAGTACCTTTCCATAATTCCACGAAGCATCCGAATTTTTCAATTCTTACGACTTTACCTTCATAAATCTTGCCAACTTCAGCAACTTTAGTTAAGTTTAAGATCATTTCCTTAGCTTTGTTTAACCATTGTGTATCTGAGTGCATAATGAAGACTCTACCATCTTGTTCAATATCAATCTTAACTTGATTACAGTCTTCGATGATTTGAGTAATGATCTTACCACCTGCTCCGATAACATCTCTGATCTTGTCAGGATTGATTCTGAACATTGCAACTTTTGGTGCATATTGTGATAGATCTTCTCTAACAGCTGGAATGGTTTCTAACATATGTTTTAAGATATGTAAGCGGCCTTTTTTCGCTTGGTGTAGAGCTTCTCTTAAGATATCTTCAGTTAAACCGTCAATCTTGATATCCATTTGTAGAGCCGTAATACCTGTTTCAGTACCAGCTACTTTAAAGTCCATATCTCCGAAGTGGTCTTCTAAGCCTTGAATGTCGGATAAGATTGAATAGTGTTCACCTTTTTTAATTAAACCCATTGCAATACCTGCAACTGGAGCCTTTAAAGGAACCCCTGCAGCCATTAAGCTCATTGTACCTGCACAAATCGAAGCTTGTGAGGTTGAACCGTTAGATTCGAGAATTTCCGATACAACTCTAATAGTGTATGGGAATTCTTCTTCACTTGGAAGTACTTGCAGAATGGCTCTTTCACCAAGGGCGCCATGTCCGATTTCTCTTCTTCCAGGTGAACCGTAACGACCTGTTTCACCAACTGAAAATTGAGGGAAATTATAATGTAACATAAAACGTTTGGAGTCTTCTGGGCTTAAACCATCGATAATTTGGTTTTCTCCAAGAGATCCTAATGTTGTAATAGATAATGCTTGGGTTTGTCCACGAGTGAATAAAGCAGATCCGTGTACACGAGGAAGAACGTCAACTCTACTTGAAAGTGGTCTAACTTCATCCAAGGCACGTCCATCAGGACGAACTTTATCTTCAGTAATTAAACGTCTGACTTCATCAATTTCGATGTTTTCAAGCGTTAGTTTTACAGATTTCATATATTCTTTGTGTGCATCAGTATCTAGTACTTGAACACCGTCAACTTCTTTCCAGAAAGTTTTAGCACCAAATTTTTCAACTGTTTCATCGATAATTACATTTAAAGCATGTTGTCTTTCATGTTTACCTTTAACAGATACAGCTTCGATCATTCTTGCTTCTGCAAACTCTTTAACAGCTTTTTCGATGTCTTTGTCAATTTCAAATGAGTCAAATGAGGCTTTTTCTTTGCCAATTTCTTTTTGAATCATTTCTTGGAATTCAACAATTTTCTTGATTTCAGCATGTCCAAACATTAGCGCTTCTAACATTTCGTCTTCAGAAACTTGTTTAGCACCGGCTTCAACCATATTGATTGCATCTTTTGTACCAGCAACCGTTAAATCAATATCACTTTGTTCCATTTCTGCAACGGTTGGATTGATGATTAATTTCCCATTAACACGGCCGACAATTACACCTGCGATGCCCATCTTAAATGGAATATCAGATAACATTAACACTAGTGAAGAACCAATCATTGCGGTCATTTCTGGTGTTGCATCATGATCTGATGACATAACTGTGTTAATGATTTGAACTTCATTTCTGAATCCGTCTGGGAATAAAGGTCTAATAGGTCTGTCAATTAAACGTGAAGTTAAGGTTTCATGTTCAGATGGTCTACCTTCTCTTCTTAAGAACCCTCCAGGAATTTTACCTGCGGCATAAAGTTTTTCTTGATAAATCACCATTAATGGAAAGAAATCCATTGGTGATGGTTCATCCTTTGAAGCAACTACTGATAATACAGCAGAATCTCCATAATATAGCATTGCTGCTGCATTGGCTTGTTTCGCTAATTCGCCGATTTCGACTCTTAGCACACGGCCACCAATCTCCGTTTGATACGTGCGTTTTTCACTCATAATATAAAAATCTCCTTCATTTTATATTTTCTTTCTTATATATTCGCATACTCTTATTATTATACAATAATAGTTTAGTTTTTACTAGCAAAAAAAAAGATTGCAAAGTGCAATCTTTTAGCCTCTTAATCCTAATTTAGCGATTAAAGCAGTATAGCTTTCTAAATCTGATTTCTTTAGATAAGCCATTAGACGTTTACGACGTCCGATTTTTTGGAACAAGCCTCTTTTTGAGTGGAAATCGTGCTTGTGTTCGATTAAATGCGCATTTAATTGATTGATTTCTTCAGTCAATACAGCGATTTGAACTTGTGCAGAACCAGTGTCTTTGTCATTGATTCTGTAAGCTTCTATTAATGCTTGTTTTACATCTTTTGAAATTGCCATGTTTTTATTCCTTTCTCGATAAACTAAAGATAGGGAGGCACCCACAATCCTTGTTTTCGCCATTACTATTTTAGCACATTTGATTAAAATATCAAGTGTTATAGTTTAATAAATTGTTCAACGTTGATTACGAACACGGTTGCGCCACCAACTTTGACTTCAACAGGTAATGAAGAGAACATACCAAATTCACTGATAATCGAATTTGGAACGAGTTTTGCTCTTGTTTTACTGTGTTCTTCAATGATTTCTAGGATTCTTGGTACTTTTTCATCGTTTGTACCAATCAAAAATGTTGTATTTCCTGTTAATAGGAATCCCCCAGTTGTCGCAAGCTTCGTTACGAAATAGTTTTCTTTAACCAGAGCCTTTGATACTTTATTTGCATCATCATTTGAAATAATCGCTAGTACGAGTTTCATATGAACACCACCTTTATTTAATTATATCAAAGGTTTAATCTGATATCAACGATTTATTCGAGAATCTCTTTACGTCTTCAATGTCTTTCATAAGTTGCACTATGAGCTTTTCTTTAGATTCAAATTGCTTTTCTGGTCTTAAATATTGTCTAAAAATGATTTCTAACTTATCTCCATAAAGGGTTTGATTAAAGTTTAGAATGTAGACTTCTACACGTTTCTTGATTGAATAGTTGATGGTAGGATTGTAACCTATATTTAATGCGCCAGGATACATAATCCCCTTATGGATAACATCTACATAATACACGCCATTTGGGGGTAACACATACGATTCTAGATCCAGGTTTGCGGTTGGCATACCAAGTGTTCTGCCGACTTTATCGCCATGAACGACAACACCTTCGATACTATAAGGGCGTCCTAATAGGAGTTCCGCTCGAGCTAGTTCTCCTGAATAGAGTAAGTCTTTTATATAGGTTGTCGAGATTCTAGTTTCTTGATGGACAACGTCATCTAATACGATAACTTCGAATTCCTTCCTCAAATCCTCGACATGACCGGATGCATGACTTCCAAATCTGAAATCAACACCAAGTACTAATCGCTTCACGTTTAGTCTCTTTAACTGATCAATGAAAGCTTCCTTGGAAGTTTGAGCCATTTCTTTGTCAAACTCTGCGATAAACATATGGTCAATGCCTAAAGACTTGACGATTTCTATTTTCTTTTCTAATGACATAATGATCACATGATCTTTCATGTTCCTTAACACTTTCATTGGGTGAGGAGCAAAAGTTAACAATGCACTTTCGGTGTCCGGATACTTCGTGTTCATGATTAATAATTGATGTCCGCGATGCAACCCATCAAAATTCCCGATTGTAAGCGTCAGTGGTTTATCATTTGTCATGTCTGAAAAACGTTTATGTTGTAAATCCATGGTTATTCTCCTAACTGAATTATCGGCTTATAATTCGTCTGATCTTTCTGATATAAAGCCAATAATTCTCCTGTTTTTGATACTGCGACGAATGGTCCTTCAATAGTGGTTTGACGTTCATCTAACCGAATGCCATTCTTAATTAAGGGAATCATATAGTCTTCCACAACAACTTTATCCAATGTTGTCATGAAATCACTTAATGAAATCGATGGTTGTGTTTGTTCTGTAACCTCATCCAATCGATAACTATCTTCGATTCTAAACGAACCACTTTTTATTCGTCTTAAAGCCGATAAATGTGAAGGAATTTCAAGAAGCAGACCTAAATCATGCGCTATTGAACGAATATATGTCCCTTTAGATACTGATAAAAGCGCTTCAAAACAGTTATTTTTAAGTGGCTTAGTAATCACGAATGTTTGGATGTCTATTGGTCTTGATTGAATTTCTACTGCTTCGTTGTTTCTTGCATATTCATAAAGTTTCTTACCGTCTACTTTAATTGCTGCGAATAGAGGAGGCATTTGCTCTTTACGCATAGTCAAAGTCTCTATCCCCTTACTAAGTGTCTCATTTGTAAGCGTAAAAAGGGACTTTTCATGAACTATTTTCCCTGTTTTATCGAAAGTATCTGTTGAAAAACCAAATGTTATTTCAGCAACATAAGTCTTTTGTTTTTCTAATAATAAGTTTGATAACTTCGTGGCTTTTCCAACTAGAACCACAAGTAAGCCAGTTGCCATTGGATCAAGGGTTCCGGCATGACCTATTTCCTTATTTTTTAGTGTTTTTCTTAATTTTCTAACAACATCAAAAGACGTTATGCCTTCTGGTTTATCTATAAGATAGATACCTTCCATGTAAATCACCAAAACTATTATACCTCATAAATAGCTTAATCCTGTAAAAAACACGTTTTTCGTGTATAATCTTTCTTGAGGTGTAATATATGAATGCTGTAATCTGTCAAAAAACGTTTGATGAACTAACCAATCAGGAACTGTATGAAATATTAGAACTGAGATCTCTTGTATTTGTTGTAGAGCAAAATGCCATTTATCAAGACCTAGATGGAAAAGATCAAGCTTCCACACATTTCTTTATTAAAGAGAACAATAAAGTGGTTGCCTATATTAGAACATTACCAAAAGGCATCAAATTTGAGGATTCTGCTTCACTCGGCAGAGTCGTGACCAATAAAGATGTTAGACATTCTGGTTATGCAAGATCCCTAATCAATAAAGGTATTGAGCATCTTCTTAATACTGAGTCTAGTATCGTTATTGAAGGCCAGGCATATCTAAGAGCCTATTATGAATCTTTTGGATTTAGAGTGATTAGTGATTTATACTTGGTTGATGGTATTGATCACTATAAAATGATACTTAATCGATAATGTAAAAAAAAACTGACGAGTGGTGAAGAGTGTTGGTGAAATCACCGATGCTTCTCCAAAATGTCAGTAATGCCTTTATCATTTAAAAACGTTTGATAGTTAACTTGCTTTGTTGATTTTTGTATCCGCTTATACAGATCAGTAATCAAATCATTCTTTGCTTTTAACTGTTCTTTCTTGTTTTTCGAGTCTGCTAAGATTAGTTGATTGTGCCTGTATGTGAAAAAGTTAAGGTAGTGTTGAAGATACTTCAGTCTAAACCCGGCATGTTTGAATAGATAT